>DASZXE010000183.1:0-5289 GCA_035546475.1 Kofleriaceae bacterium | reverse complement strand
GCTCACCGCGAGACGGCGCTCGCGCTGCCGGTCGCGGCGGGAGTCGGGCTCGTGATCCGCGCGCGCGCCGAGGGCGTCTCGATGCGCGCGGCGCTCGGCGCGGCCCTCGCGCCCGTGCTCGCCGGCTTCGCGGCCGGCGCGGGCGCCGCCGTCGTCGAGGTCGGCGCGGTCGCGTCGGGCGGCGGCTGATCGATGCGCACCACGCGGTGCTTCATCAGCTTGCGCGGCTTCGCCTCGGTCACCGCCTCCTCGTCGAGGACGCGGGTCACGCTGAAGCCGAGTCGGGTCGCCTCGTTCGCGGCCGCCACCGCCGCCTCGCGCGAGCGCAGGCAGTTGTCGCACCGCCCGCACATCGGCGTGTCGCTCTCGCCGAGGTAGGCGAGGATCGCCTGGCTCCGGCAGCCGGACACCTTCACGTACGCGAGCAGCGCGTCGAGCCGTTGCCGGTCGGCGATGCGCCGCGCCTCGTACTGCCGCGCCCGCTCGTTGAGCTGCTCCTCGGGGAGCGGCGGATCCGCCAGGTCGTAGACGCCGCCCTCCTTCTCGACGATGAACCCCTCGTCCTTCAGCAGCGACAGCACGGTGCGCGTCCGCTGCGCGCCGACGCCCGCGCCGAGCGCGATGTTCGCCACCGTCGCCGGCGTGTCGTCCTCCGCCGGCGCCGCCCCGCGCTGCGCCGCGCCGGAGGCTGCCACGAACGCTTCCAGCGCCTCGTAGACGCTCTTCACCTGCCGCCGCGTCGGGTACGTCCCCGACAGGAAGTACTCCTGGATCGCGACGTCGTCGGGCGAGAACAGCAGCACGCAGCGGGTCGGCTTGCCGTCGCGGCCGCCGCGCCCCGCCTCCTGCGCGTACGCCTCGAGCGAGCCCGGCACGTGGTAGTGCAGCACGTTGCGGATGTCGCGCTTGTCGACGCCGAGGCCGAAGGCGTTGGTCGCGATCATGATCAGCTCCTTGCTGGTCATGAACCGCTCCTGCTCGGCGTCGCGATCGTTCTTGCCCATCCGGCCGTGGTACTTCGCGACCGGGATGCCGTGCCGCGTGAGCGACTCGTGCAGCTCCTCCACCTTCTTGACGGTGGCGCAGTAGACGATGCCGGGGCGCGGCAGCTTCTTCAGCAGCGTCACCAGCGTCTTCAGCTTGTCGTCCTCGCCCGGGAAGTTGATGACCTCGTAGTGGAGGTTCGGGCGATCGAACGTGGTGGTGACGGCCGCCGCGTCCTCGATGCCGAGCTGGTAGAGGATGTCGGCGCGCACGTGCGGCGGCGCGGTGGCGGTGGTCGCCAGCACCGGCGGGCGGCCGAGGTCCTCGACCGCCTTGCGCAGGGACAGGTACGCGGGGCGGAAGTCGTGGCCCCACTGCGACACGCAGTGCGCCTCGTCGACGACGAACCGCGACACGCCGACCTTGCCGGCGCCGGTCCGCAGGAACTGGCGGAACTCCGGATCGGCCATGCGCTCGGGCGTGGTGAGCAGGAGCTTGCCGCCCGGCGCCTGCGCGAGCGCGTCCATCTCGCGCCGCTGCCGGGTGGTGAGCGTCGAGTCGATGCGCACGACCGACACGCCGCGCGCGACCATCTTGTCGATCTGGTCCTTGATGAGCGCGATGAGCGGCGAGACGACGACGGTGAGGCCGGGCAGGACCAGCGACGGGAGCTGGTAGAGCAGCGACTTGCCGGAGCCGGTGGGCATCACGGCGATGACGTCCTTGCCGGCGAGGATGTGCTCGAGCGCCTCGCGCTGGCCGGGCCGGAAGTCGCTGATGCCGAGCACCGAGCGGCCGAGCTCGAGGAGGCCGTCGGTGGTCAGCGGGGTCGACGGTGGCGGGACCACCGTCGTCGCGGGCGCGGCGCTGGCGCCGGCGGCGAGCTCGGCGGCCTCCTCGCCCCCCTCGTCGGCCTCCGCCTCCGCGGCGCGCTTGCCGCGGGCGGTGCGCGCGCGGGTCGCCTTCGGCTCGTCGGCGGACGCCGCCGCCGCCACGCCCCGCTCGGCCTTCTCGGCCCGGTCCGCCTTCTCCGCCGCCTTCTCCGCCCGCTCCGCCTTCTCCAGCACCTTCTCCATCACGCTCGCGCTGTCCGTCCGCGCCGCCACCTTCTCCAGCTTCTCGAGCTTCTCGACCTTGTCGACCTTCTCGACCTTGTCGACTCGCTCCACGCCTCGCTCCGCCCTGGCTGCCCGCGTGCGGCCCTTCGCGGCCGCCGGCGCCTTCGCCGCGGCGGCCTTCGGCTTCGCCGGCGCCGCCTTGGCCTTCGTCGCTGTGCCGCCGGCGCGGGTGGCGGTGCGGCTCGGGGCGGCGGCCGTACGGGACGAGGTCGCGCGTCCGGCGCTCGCGCGTCCGGTTGCAGGGGTCCGCTTGCTGGTTGCCATCTGTCTAGCCTCTGCCTCGGCTGGGTGGGCGCCGTTGCGCCCGGGGCGACGGGGGCCGCCCGCGCCGACCCCCGGCGACGACTCGCCGGACGATCGCTCCTCTGGGGGTGATGCTTCCCCCGGGAGGCCGCTCGCACCCAGCGCGAGCGGCGCGTCTCGAACCCGACCCTAGCATCAACCCGGCGCGGCGGGAGTCCGGAATGACAAGGATCGCCGATCTCGTGCATTTCGTGCGCACGGACGCCACGCCCGCGCGCGGTCCACGCCCGGGCGGTGCGCCGAGGCGCGCTCCGTCTCGTGGTATCACCGGCGCCATGGCCAGCGATCGGCCGTTGGCGGAGGCCCGGCACCGCCTCGAGCAGTTCAACGCCGACCGCGAGCGCGTCCTCGCCGAGGTGCAGCGCCGGGTCGTCGGCCGGCTGGTCGCGCGCGCCGCGCGCGGCGGCGACGACTCGCTCGAGTACGTCCTCAACGACGTCTGCGTGTCGGAGATCAAGCGGCTCGAGGCGGCGCGGCGCCACGACGACACCGCGCGCTGGCGCGAGCTCGCCGGCCGCCTGCACGCGATGTCCGACGACGACAAGCGGCGCGAGCTCGAGCGGCTCGTCGACCACTACGGCCAGGACGTCGTCGGCAACTTCGATCCGCGCGTCTACCGGTTCGCGACCCGCTTCCTCACGCCGGGCGTCGGCTTCCTGATGTCGCCGTGGACGAGCATCCGCGGCGGCGTCTCCGGCCTCCTGCGCGAGCTCGACAGCCGCATCCAGGTCGAGGGCCCGCTCGACGCGCTGCGCGGCGTCGCCGAGCGCGGCACGCTGGTCGTCACGCCGACCCACAGCTCGAACATGGACTCGATCGTGATCGGCCTCGCGCTCGAGCGGGCCGGCCTGCCGCCGGTGACGTACGGCGCCGGCAAGAACCTGTTCTCGAACCCGTTCATCAGCTTCTTCATGCACAACCTCGGCGCGTACCGCGTCGACCGCCGGCTGCGCTTCGGGCTCTACAAGGAGATCCTGAAGGAGTACTCGACGGTGCTGCTGGAGAGCGGCTATCACTCGCTGTTCTTCCCCGGCGGCACCCGCTGCCGCTCGAACGAGGTCGAGCGCCACCTCAAGCTCGGCCTGCTCGGCACCACGGTGACCGCCTACCTCGGCAACGTGAAGGCGGGCGCGCCGCAGAAGCGGATCTACGTCGTGCCGGCGACGATCAACTACCGGCTCGTCCTCGAGGCGGAGACGCTCGTCGAGGACTACCTCGCCGAGACGGGGCAGAGCCGCTACATCATCACCGACGACGAGTTCTCGCGGCTCGGCCGCATCCTCGAGTTCCTCCGCAAGCTGCTCGTCCACGAGGGCGCGGTGGTGGTCCGGTTCGGCCGGCCGCTCGATCCGTTCGGCAACGACGTCGACGACGACGGCGAGTCGCGCGACCGCGCGGGCCGGCGGATCGATCCGCGCACGTACCTGCTCGACCGCGCCGGCGAGGTGGCCGCCGACGACCAGCGCGACGCCGAGTACACGCGGCTGCTCGGCCGGCGGCTGGCGGCGGCGTACCCGCGCGAGACGGTCTTCCACGCGACGCACCTGCTCGCGCGGGTCGCGTTCGACTCGGTCTGCGAGGCGGCGGGGACGCGCGACATCTACAAGCTGCTGCGGCGGCCGCCCGGCGACGAGCTGATGGTCGCCGACGCGGTGCGCGCGGTCGGCGCGCTGCGCCAGCGGATCGCGGCCGAGCCGGCGGCCGGGCGGCTCCACCACCTGGTCGCGCAGGCCGGCGACGCCGCGATCGTCGACGACGCGGTGCGCGGGCTGGCCGGCTACCACCGCCACCCGGTCGTCGAGCGGCACGGCGAGGTGCTGCGCATCGGCGACCTCAAGCTCGTCTACTACTACCAGAACCGCACCGCGCACCTCGCGCCGCGAGGCCTCGCGTGACGGCGCGGGCGGACACCGTCGGCATCGTCGGCGCCGGCGGGTTCGGCACCGGGCTGGCGATCGCGCTCGCGCGGGCGGGCCGGCCGGTCGCGCTCTACACCCGCACGCCGGAGGTCGCGGAGGCGATCCGGACGACGCGGCGCTGCCCGCGGCTGTCGGAGGTGCAGGTGCCGGCGTCGGTGCAGCTCGTCACCGACGTCGCGGCGCTGGCGGCGGCGGCGCGCTTCCTGGTGATCGCGGTGACGTCGACCGACGTCGGCGGGCGCCTCGCCGAGCTGGGCGGCGCGCTCGACGGCAACCACCTGGTCGTCCACGCGATCGGCGGGCTGGCGGCGCCTGAAGACACGCGGGTCACCGAGCTGATCGAGCGGCTGACCCCGGCGCTGCGGGTCGGCGTGCTCGCCGGGCCGGCCTTGCCGCTCGACCTCGCCCACGGCCAGTTCGCGTCGATGGTGCTCGGCTCGACGTTCGCCGAGGTGCTCGCCGAGGGCCGGCGCCTGTTCAACCTGCCGCCCGGGCTGCGGCTCTACACGTCGACCGATGTCGTCGGCGTCGAGCTGTCGTCGGCCCTGGCCGGCGCGTACACGGTCGCGCTCGGGCTCGCCGACGGCCTGCACATCGGGCCGGGGCCGCGCGCGGTGCTGGTGACCCGCGCGATCGCCGAGGCCTCGCGGCTCGTGGCGGCGCAGGGCGGCCAGGCGCGCACGATGTCGGGCCTGGCCGGCCTCGGCAACCTGCTCGTGCGCGCCGGCACGCAGGACCCCGATCACCAGCTCGGCCTGGCGCTCGCGCGCGGCGAGCCGGTCGACCGCGGCCGCATGACCGAGGGCGCCCGCGCCGCGCTGTCCGCGATGCGGGTGGCGGCGCGGCGGGGGATCCACACGCCGGTCCTGACCGGGGTGGCGGCGGTGCTGACCGGCAAGGCGTCGGTGGCCGACGCGCCGCGCCTGGTCGCCGACACCGTCGCCGCCGAGGAGTGAGCGCGGTGG
>DASZXE010000182.1:0-3104 GCA_035546475.1 Kofleriaceae bacterium | reverse complement strand
GAAGCGGGAAAGCAGCGTGTCAGAGCTCTCGAGGCGGTTCGGGATCAGTCGCAAGACGGCTTACAAGTGGATCGAGCGGTTTCTGAGCGGCTGCGAGTTGAGCGACCGGTCTCGGCGCCCGCACAGCAGTCCGAGCGCCGTAAGAGATGAGCTCGTGGACGCTATCGTGGCAGCGCGGAAGCAGCGCCCACGGTGGGGCCCGAAGAAGCTTCGAGAGATGTTCCGCCGCGCGCACCCAGAGGCGGAGTTGCCTTCAGTGAGTGCGGAAATCGGCCGTTCGTGAACGCCCGGATCGGGGCATCGTGAACACGCAAATCGGCGCATCGTGAACACCGGGATCGGGGGTCGTGAACGCTCGGATCGGCGTTGTGAACGCCGAAATCGGGCATCGTGAACACGCCCGGAAGGGGCGGGTGACGCGGGCAGTCGACTCTGACACCGGGGGCTCCGAAAGGAGCCACCTGGATGGCGACGGAGCGACTGGAAGTGCGACAGATTCGAGAGATTTTGCGACTGCGAGCGCAGGGGCGGACGGTGCGCCAGGTGGCGACGAGCCTCGGCGTGAGCGTCGGCAGCGTGCAGAAGACGGCGGCGCGTGCGGCGACGGCGGGACTGACGTGGTCGGCGGCGGAGGCCCTCGACGAGCGGACGCTCGAGGAGCGCCTCTACGGGCGCCCGGCGAAGCCCGGTGACGACCGACCGCGGCCGGACCCGGTGTACATCCACCGCGAGCTGAAGCGCGTGGGCGTGACGCTCGAACTCCTCCACCTGGAATACCTCCAGGCGCACCCCGCTGGGCTTCGGTACACGGCCTTCTGCGACGTCTATCGGCGCTGGCTGTCGCGTGCGGGCGTCGTGATGCGCCAGACGCACAAGGCGGAGCGAGAAGTGCTTCGTCGACTACTCGGGCAAGAAGGTGTCGTGCGTCGATGCGCGCACCGGCGAGGTCGTCGAGGTCGAGCTTTTCGTCGCGGTGCTCGGCGCGAGCAACTACACGTACGCGGAGGCAACGGCGACGCAGCGAGTGCCGGACTTCATCGCGGCCCACGTCCGCGCGTACGAGTACTTCGGCGGCGTGACGGAGATGACGGTGCCCGATCAGCTGAAGTCGGGGGTGACGAAGTCGTGCCGGTACGAGCCTGGGATCCAGCGGAGCTACGCCGAGATGGCGCGCCACTACGGGACGGCGATCGTGCCCGCGCGACCCTACAAGGCGCGCGACAAGGCAAAGGTCGAGGTCGCCGTGCAGGTCGCGCAGCGATGGATACTGGCTCGGCTCCGGAACGAGACCTTTTTCTCGCTCGGTGCGCTCAACCAACGCATCGCCGAGCTGCGCGAAGAGATGAACACGCGCCCGATGAAGAAGCTCGGCAACGTGACGCGACGCGAGCTCTTCGAGCGCTACGACCGTCCGGTGCTGCGCGTGTTGCCCGCGGAGGCGTACGAGATCGCCGAGTGGCACGAGGCGACCGTAAACCTCGACTACCACGTCGAGCACGAGAAGCACTGGTACTCCGCGCCGTATCAGCTCGCCCGCGAGTCGGTATGGGCGAGAGCGACGGCGACGACGATCGAGCTGTATTTCCGCGGAGAGCGTGTCGCGTCCCACGTGCGGAGCCGCGTGGCGTACCGGCACACGACGGACCCGGCGCACATGCCCGAGGCGCACCGGCGTCACTCCGCCGGCGTCGACGGCGTGCTCGCATGGGGCGCGTCCGTCGGCCCGATGACGGAGGCGATGGTGCGCCGCCTGATCGAGGCAAACCCCGTGCGTGAGCAGGGCTGGCGATCGGCGCGCGGCCTGCAACGGGTCGGCGAGAAGCACGGACCCGAGCGCACCGAGCTCGCCTGCGAGCGCGCGCTGCGACTCGGCGCCCGCTCCTACAAGATCGTCGCGAACATCCTCACGCTCGGCCGCGAGCGAGAGCCGCTGCCCGGCGAAGAACCCAGCGATGCGCCCGCCATTCAGCACGAGAACCTCCGCGGGCCTGGTTACTACCACTGACAGAAAAGGAGAACGCATGCTCAATGAACCCACGATCGAAAAACTCCGAACCCTGCGACTCGGCGTGATGGCCGACGCATGGATCGCACAGGGCAAGGACGCGAAGATGTCGTCGCTCACCTTCGACGAGCGCTTCGGACTGCTGGTCGACGCCGAGCACATGTCGCGCGACAACCGGAGACTCACGCGACTGCTGAAGGACGCTCAGCTCCGCATCCCGAGCGCGTGCGTCGAGGACGTCGACGTGTCGCCGGGCCGCGGGATCGACAAGGCGATGAGCCGCCAGCTCGGCCAGTGCGCGTGGGTGACCGAACACCTGAACGTGCTGCTCACCGGCGCGACGGGCGTCGGCAAGAGCTACGTCGCATGCGCCCTCGGACAGGCAGCGTGTCGCCGAGGGCTCCGCGTGCTCTACCGTCGCGTCCCGCGCTTGCTCGACGAGATCGTGCTTGCTCGCGCCGAGGGCACCGTGGCGCGCCTCCTCGGACGCCTCGCGAAGGCCGACGTGCTCGTCCTCGACGACTGGGGCCTCGGCGTGCTCCGCGAGGCCCAGCGGCACGACCTGCTCGAAGTGATTGAAGACCGCTACGGCCGCGCGGCGACGGTCGTCACGAGCCAGCTCCCTGTCGCGAAGTGGCACGAGTGGATCGGCGACCCCACCCTCGCCGACGCAATTTTGGACCGCCTCGTCAACAACGCCTACAAGCTCGACCTGAAGGGCCCCTCCCGGCGGAAGGTCAAGACCACGAACGACACCTGAACATCGACAGCCCGCGTCGCTCCGCTCCGATCTCACGACCGCGAGCGTGATCCCGATGCCCGAGACGGCTGATCACGATGGGCGATATACGCAAGTGAGCACGTTTGCGTTGATACTCAGCCGCAACGGGCTGGTTGTTCCCCGCAGGCGCCGCAAGCGGACTCCTCCGTCTAGAGAGCCGCTGTCGCACGTGGACGGGGCAAACCGGCTGTGGTGCATCGACTTCAAGGGCGACTTCCTGGTGGGCCGCACGCGTTGCTATCCGCTCACGGTGATGGACGCGCACACCCGGTACCTTCTCGCCTGCGTCGCGCTCCCCAACACGCGCACGGCAGGCGT
>DASZXE010000181.1:0-4169 GCA_035546475.1 Kofleriaceae bacterium | reverse complement strand
AGCGCCGGCACCTGCGAGACCAGGCCGTCGCCGATCGAGAGGACGGTGAACGTCTTGACCGCGGTGCCGAACGACATGCCGCGGCCGGCGCCGATGATGATGCCGCCGATGATGTTGATGCCGAGGATGAGGAGGCCGGCGACCGCGTCGCCGCGGACGAACTTGCTGGCGCCGTCCATCGCGCCGTGGAACTCGGCCTCGCGCTGGACCGCCGAGCGGCGCTCGCGGGCCTCGGCCTCGGTGATGAGCCCGGCGCCGAGGTCGGCGTCGATCGCCATCTGCTTGCCGGGCATCGAGTCGAGGGTGAAGCGGGCCGCGACCTCCGAGATGCGCTCGGCGCCCTTGGTGATCACGACGAAGTTCACGATCACCAGGATCAGGAAGATGATCGCGCCGACGACGAAGTCGCCGCCGATCGCGAAGTGTCCGAACGCGGCGATGACCGCGCCGGCGGCGTGATCGGTGGCGCCTCCGTGGGTCAGGATGAGTCGTGCGGAGGCGACGCCGAGCGACAGCCGGAACAGCGTCACGAACAGCAGCAGCGCCGGGAACGCCGAGAAGTCGGTCGGCCGCTCGACGTAGAACGCGACCAGGAAGGTCAGCGCCGACAGGCAGAGGGCCGCGCCGATCAGGAGGTCGAACAGGGTCGGCGGCAGCGGCGCGATCGTGATCGCGAGGATGCCGACGAGGGCGGCGGCCATCGTCCAGTCGCCGGACCGGGCGCCGAGCCAGGCGCGCGCGCCGGCGACGCCAGAGGGTGCATTGCTCATGAGGACCTCCCGCCGCGCCGTTCACGCAGGCGGTAGACGTACGCCAGGACCTCGGCCACCGCGTGATAGAGCGGCGACGGGATCTCGTGGCCTTCCTTGACCATCTTGTGGAGGGCGCGGGCGAGCGGCGGCCGCTCGAGCACCGGGATGCCGGCGGAGCGCGCGGTCTCGCGCATGCGGAGCGCGAGCTCGTCGACGCCCTTGGCGACGACCTTGGGGGCGGCCCCCTCGGCGGCGCGGTAGCGGAGCGCGACCGCGTAGTGGGTCGGGTTGACGACCACGACGTCGGCGGTCCTGGTCGCGGCGACCGCGCGGCGCCTGGCGAGCTCGCGCATGCGTCGGCGGCGGGCGCCCTTGATGTGCGGATCGCCCTCGGACTCGCGGTGCTCCTGCTTGACCTCCGTGGTCGTCATCTTCATCTTCTCGCCGAGCTGGCGGCGGGCGCGCAGGTAGTCGAAGGCGCCGATGGCGACGAGCGTCGCGGCGCCGGCGATGGCGATCGTCATGACCGAGCGGCCGACCCGGCCGGCGAGCTCGGTGGGCTCGCCGGTGCCGACGGTGGCGAGCTCGCGGACCGCGACGATCGCGACGACGCCGCCGACCGCGGCGAGGCGCGCCGTCGTCGAGGCGAGGCGGCGCAGCATCGCCTTGGGCGACAGCGACTGGGTGGCGCCGGCGAAGGAGAACCAGCGCGACGGATCGAGCTTCGGCCAGCGCCAGACCGGCGGCCAGCCGAGCTGGAGGGCGCCGGCGACGAGGCAGCCGACCAGCGCGCCGACGACGGTGGGCATCGTCGCGACGGTGAACGCCTGGCGGCTCGACGCGGCGATGACGCCGAGCGGCTCGCCGCGGGCGGCGGTGCGGGTGAGCGCGCACAGCGCCGACCAGCTCGCGCCGGCCATCGCGCTGCCGGCGATCAGGCCGACGCCGAGCGCGGCGGCGCCGGTCAGCTCCTTCGCGGTCGCGACCTCGCCGCGCTTGCGGAACTCGCGGATCCGCTTCGGTGTCGGCTTGTGGGTGCGGCCGTCCTCGCTCACGAGCGGCCCCCGAGCAGCACCGCGACCGCGTCGGAGGCGGCGTGGTCGATCGCGCCCGCGGTGATCGACGCCGTCGACAGGAGCGCGATGCCGGCGATCACGAGGACCACCGGCAGGCTGATCGAGAAGACGTTGACCGCCGGCGCCGCGCGGTTGATGAGCGCGAGGCCGACGTTGACGATCGTGGCGGCGAGCAGGACCGGCGCGGCGATGCCGATCGCGGCGGCGGCGACCTGCAGCGCGGCGTCGGTGGCGCCGGTCAGGCCGTCGGCGAGCGCGGCGGTCGACACCGGCGTCGCCAGCGCGCGGACCAGCGCCTCGAGCCCGTCGGCGGCGAGGAAGGCGAGGCCGCCGATCGTCGACACCAGCGCGCGGACCACGGTGGCCGACTCGCCGGCGGCGTGGTCGTACGACTGCGCGAAGCCGAGGCCGGCGTGGATGCCGATCAACTGCGCGCCGGTCGAGACCCGCTCGAGGATGAAGCGGGCGGTGATGCCGGTGACCAGGCCGGCGCCGAGCTCGATCGGCAGCGCGGCGAGCGCGAGCACCGGGTCGGCGGGGGCGGCGCGGCGGGCGGCGAGCACCGCGGCGACCGCGACGGTGAAGACCAGGCGGACCCGCGTCGGCGTCGTCTTGTCGCCGAGCAGCGGCGCGGTGAAGGCGAGGCCGCCCGCGCGGGCCAGCGCCGCCACGAAGCCCGCCGCGGTGGCGTCGAGCCCGAGCGGCGGGCTCACGGCTCGCGGTCCTCGCCGGACCGATCGGCGGCGCGCTCGAAGGAGCTCGTCGCGAAGGTGGTGAGCCGCTCGAACGCCCAGTGGCCGGCCAGCGCCATCACGAGGAAGGCGGCGGCCAGCTTGGGGACGAAGGCGAGCACGCTCTCCTGGAGCTGCGTCGCCGTCTGGATAAGCGCGACCGCGAGGCCGACGACCAGCGCCACGACCAGGAACGGCGCGGCGACGGTCGCCATCACGACCAGCGCGTGCTGCCAGACGTCGAGCGTGCTCATCACATCGCTCCGGCGAGCAGCGACCGCACGACCAGGTGCCAGCCGTCGATCGCGAGGAAGACGAGCAGCTTGATCGGGACCGACAGGACCTGCGGCGGCACCATCACCATGCCGAGGGCGGTCAGCACGGTGGCGACGACGAGGTCGATCACCATGAACGGCAGGAGGATGCCGAGGCCGATCTCGAAACCTGTCCGCAACTCGGACACCACGAACGCCGGCACCGCGATGCGGAGCGGGACGTCGGCGGCGGTGGTCGGGCGCGGCGCGTCCGACACCTCGTAGAACAGCGCCAGGTCCTTCTCGCGGGTGCGGGCGAGCAGGAACGTGCGCAGGGGCGGCGTGGCGGCCTCGACCGCCTGGCCCTCGTCGAGCTTGCCGGCGAGGTAGTCACGGCCGGCGTGGTCGTAGATCTCCTTGGCGACCGGCGCGGAGACGAAGACGGTCATGAACAAGGCCAGGCCGATGAGGACCTGGTTGGGCGGCGCCGACGGCGTCGACAGGCCGGTGCGCACGAAGCCGAGGACGACGACGAAGCGGACGAAGCAGGTACACGACAGGACCGCCGCCGGGATCAGCGTGGCCAGGGTCAGGACCGCGACCATCGTGATCGCGGAGGTGGGTCCGGCCGGCGTCGTGCCGGCGGCCGCGCCCGCGGCACCCGCGGCACCCGCGGCAGGCGCTGCGCCGGGGATGGCCGGCAGCAGCACGCCGGGGGCGGCGTGGGCGGCGTGCGCCGCGAGGCAGAGCGGCGCGATCAGCGCGAAGGCGATCGCGGCCTTGCGGACCCAGGGGTGGATCACCGGCGACCCCCGGTGGCGGCGAGGATGTCGCGGGCCCACTGCTCGTCGGCGTCGGTGTCACCGGTCGCGACGTCGTCGGAGAGCTGGGCGACCTTGCCGCGCAGGCGCATGATGCCGGAGACGGCCGAGCTGGCGCCGCCGCGCACGCGCGCGACCGGCGTGGAGCCGCTGGCGAACGCGGGCTCGACGTCGTCGTGGACCGACTCGAGGCGGACCGGCGAGCGATCGGCGCGGTCGTCGTGGCGATCGGCGCCGCGCTCGCTCGCGCCGTCGAGGAGGCGGTCGATCGGGCGGTCCGCCTCGCCGCGCTTCCACTGGCCGAGCAGGCTGGTCTGGGTGCCGCTGACGGCGACGACGAGCTCGCGGTCGCCGGCGCCGAGCCAGACGACGCGGGTCTTTCCGCCGAGCGACTTGCTGGCGAGGACCTCGAGGTGGGGACCGGTCGCCGCGGGGACGAGGCCCTTGCGGCGGCGAAGGAAGACGAGCGCGGCGCCGGCCAGGCCGATGGCGCCGATCGCGACGACGACGCGGCCGAAGCCGACGCCCTTGCCGT
>DASZXE010000180.1:0-5518 GCA_035546475.1 Kofleriaceae bacterium | reverse complement strand
TACGGCCCGACCCGCATCAAGACGCCGCGCCTCACCGCCGCCGCCGCGCGCGGCACGGTCTTCCTGCACAACCAGTCGATGGCGCCGTCGTCGCCGCCCTCGCACTCGACGATCCAGACCGGCGTCATCCCGCGCGTCCACGGCGTCACCGGCGACACCGGCACCATCGCCGACGGCACGCCGGTGCTGAGCGCCATCCTGTCGGCCGCCGGCCTGATGACGACCTACGCCGGCGACAACGACTTCGCGATGGGCCGCTTCCGCACGATCGGCCACTGGGACCGCTTCGCGGCGCCGATCTTCGCCGGCGGCGGCAAGGACTGCGCGCCGATCATCGCCGAGGCGCTGAAGGCCGCCGCCGCCGCGCGCGACGCCCACCGCCGCTTCTTCGTCTCGCTGCTGCCGATCGAGACCCACGTCCCGTACCGCTTCCACCCCGGCATCACCGAGGCCTACTACAGCGGCACCTTCGGCAAGCCGTTCGGCAAGCAGGTGAGCGGCCACGACCTCGCGCGCATCGCCGGCGGCAGCCTGGCGATGGACGCCGATCGCTGGGCCCAGCTCCGCGCGTACCACGACGGCGAGGTCGAGCACTTCGACGGCTGCTACGGCCAGCTCGAGGACGGCCTGCGCGCGGCCGGCGTCCTCGATCGCACCGCGATCGTGATCGCGTCGGACCACGGCGAGGGCCTCGGCGAGCGCGGCGGCAAGGTCGGCCACGCCTACAGCCTGCACCGCGAGCTGGTGGCGACGCCGCTCGTCATCGTCGGCGGCGTGCCGGTCACCCACGTCGACGTCGCGACGTCGAACCTCGACCTCGCGGCGACCGTGCTCGACCTGCTCGGCCAGCCGGCCGACCCGCGCATGCAGGGCGCGTCGCTCCTGCCGCTCACCGTCGAGCCGGTGGCGATCCCGCGCATCGTCGCCAGCGAGTACGGCCGCAGCTTCGCGCTGCAGGCGACCCGCTGGCACCTCGTCGTCGGCTACGCCGGCGAGGCGTCGCTGCACGACGTCGTCGCCGATCCGGAGGAGGTCACCGACCGCAGCGCCGACGCGCCGATCGCGTTGCGCGCGCTGCGCGACGCCGCGGGCCTCTACCTCTCGCACCGCAAGGAGTGGCACGAGGCGAGCTGGGGCGGCCTCGCCGACCTCCGCCCCGGCAACCCGCTCGCCGACCCCGGCGTCGACCGCGCCCACCACCCGTCCGCGCTACAGTCGGCGCCGTGAGCGAGCCGCCCGAGTCGCCTGCGCCTGACTCCGACGAGGAGGCGCGCAAGGTGAAGGCCGCGAAGCGCGCGGCGTGGAACCGCGCGTTCGCCGACAACGTGCCGCACAACAAGGCGCTCGGCATCGTGATCGACGACGTCGGCGACCGCTGGGCCCGCTTCCACCTGCCGTACGACCGCCGGCTGATCGGCGACCCGGTGACCGGCGTCCTGCACGGCGGCGTGATCACCGCGCTGCTCGACGGCTGCTCGGGCGCGGCGGTGTTCGCGTCGCTGCCGAGGATGCAGCCGATCGCGACGCTCGACCTGCGCATCGACTACCTCGGCCCGGCGGAGGCCGGCCGCGACGTCCGCGCGCTGGCGACCTGCTACCACCTCACGCGCAACGTCGCCTTCGTGCGCGCGGTGGCCTACCACGACGACGAGTCGCACCCGATCGCGACCTCCGCCGGCACCTTCATGCTCGGCACCCGCGCCGGCGGCGGCTCCGGCAGCAAGCCGGCCGCGAAGGACGGCTCGACCTCGTGAGCGCGCTGCTCGAGCGGATCGCCGCGGCGCGCGCCGCCGGCGATCTCGGCGTGCTCGTCGCCGAGATCCCGTACGCGCAGTTCCTCGGCCTCCGCTGCGCCGTCGACGGCGGCGAGCTCGTCACGACGATGGCCGCCGGCGCCCACCTGGTCGGCAACCCCGCCTTGCCGGCGATCCACGGCGGCGCGCTCGGCGCCCTCCTCGAGTCGGCCGCCGCCTTCGCGCTCATCTGGTCGGCCGAGACCGCGCTCCTGCCGCGCACGATCACGATCACGGTCGACTACCTCCGGTCGGCGAGGCCGCTCGACACCCACGCGCGGGCGGTCGTCCTCCGCCACGGCCGCCGGGTCGCCACCGTCCGCATGGAGGCCTGGCAGGAGGATCGCAACGTCCCCGTCGCCAGCGCGCACGGCCACTTCATGATAAAGCGCGACGAGCCCTGAGCCACGCGGGCCCGTCCGCCCGCACGGCGAGCGCACGGGGCGTCCCCGGAGTGGCCACCTCGCCGCCGGCCGTCTTACGATGAGCCGATGGCCCGCTCACCGCTCTTCGCCGCCCTCCGCCGCATCCTTCGCTCGTCGCCCGCCGCCACCGACGGCGCCGCGCCGGCCGGTCCGTCGCGCCGCCAGGTGCTCGCCGCCCTCGGCGCCGCCGCCGCGATCCCCGCCGTGCCCGCGCTGTCCGGCTGCGGCGACGACGGCGGCGGTGGCAGCGACAAGACGATCGTCGTCGTCGGCGGCGGCGTCGCCGGCCTGACCGCGGCCTGGTTCCTCCAGCAGGTCGGCGCCAAGGTCACCGTCTACGAGTCGTCGATGCGCCCCGGCGGCCGCATGTTCACCGATCGCACCTCGCTCGCCGGCGGCCAGCTCTGCGAGCTCGGCGGCGAGCTGGTCGACACCGACCACTTCGTCATCCCCGCGCTGTGCGACCAGCTCGGCCTCACCCTCGACGACCTGCCGATGGCCACCGCCGGCCTCGAGCAGGACATCTTCTTCTTCGACGGCCGCAAGATCACCGACGAGGAGCTCGCCACCGCCTTCCGTCCGGTCGCCGCCAAGATGCAGCTCGCGATCACCGCCAGCGACGGCGACGACGCCGCCAGCCAGGCCGAGTTCGCGCGCATCGACGCGATGTCGATCCCGATGTGGCTGATGTCCGAGGCCGGCCTGCCGGGCCAGTCGATGATCCGCCGGCTGCTCGAGGTCGCCTACCTCGAGGAGTACGGCCTCGAGGCCGACCAGCAGTCGGCGTGGAACCTCCTCTACCTGATCGACTCGATGACGCCCGATCCGTTCCGCGTCTTCGGCGACTCCGACGAGCGCTTCCACATCCACCAGGGCTCGGCCGCGGTGCCCGAGGGGCTGGCCGCCGCGCTCGGCGACGCCGTCGTGCTGAACCACGCGCTCACCAAGGTCGTCGCCAGCGGCGACGCCTTCACGCTCACCTTCAGCAGCGACGGCGGCGACGTCACCGTCGACGCCGACCACGTCGTCTACGCGCTGCCGTTCACGCGCCTGCGCCAGTGCGACCTGACCGCCGCCGGCCTGTCGGCGGGCAAGCTCGACATCATCACGAACCTCGGCTACGGCACGAACGCCAAGCTGATGATGCAGTTCAGCGAGCGCCACTGGGAGACCGCGCACCAGTCGGCCGGCGGCACCATCACCGACGTCGGCGGCAACCAGCTCCAGACCACGTGGGCCACCTCGCGCGGCCAGGCCGGCGCGCAGGGCGTGCTGACCAACTTCGTCGGCGGCAACCGCGGGCTCGCCATGGGGCAGGGCTCCGCGGAGGATCAGGCGCAGCTCGCGCTGCCGCTCGTCGACATGATCTTCCCCGGCACGTCGGCGACGTACCTGGCGAACAGCGCCATTCGCCAGCACTGGCCGAGCTTCGTGCACAACAAGGGCAGCTACGCCTGTTACAAGGTCGGCCAGTGGTCGTACTTCGGGATGGAGGGCCAGCGCGAGGGCAACCAGCACTTCTGCGGCGAGCACTGCTCCGAGGACTTCCAGGGCTACATGGAGGGCGGCGCCGAGACCGGCTCGATGGTGGCCGCCGAGGTGATGGACGACCTCGGCTTCGAGAAGCCGGCGCTGCTCGCGATGTTCGTCGACATGTTGACGGCCGAGCGCCCGCGCGCGTCGTTCCACGCCGGCTTCGGGCGCCGCATGCGTCCGTCGCAGGTCCGCCGCCGCAAGCTGCCCCGCTGACGCGCGCCTGCACGCCCGGGCGCGCGGGCGGCCGCCGTCAGGTCGTCGGGGCAGGGGAGGGCAGCTTCACGAACGTGCCGGCGTCGCGGTCCTTCACGACGCCGGGGAACTGCAGCACCTGGTTGTGCATGCAGACGTAGACGCCGGGCGCGAGGAGCTGCACGGCGAGGAGCGCCTCGGTCAGGTTCTGCAGCGCGTCGGTGGAGCGCAGCTCGTACGGCCGCATGGCGCCGGTGAAGACGACCGGCGTGCGCGGCGTGCCGGCGCGCGCGCACAGCCGCTCGCCGGAGTACTGCAGCCGATCGGTGCCGTGGACGACGATCACGCCATCGTTCTCGCGCGCCTTCGCCTCGGCGGTGGCGGCGATGAGGTCGTGGTCGGCCTCGGTCATCTCGAGGCTGTCCTTGTTCATGAGCTGGACGCGGCGCACCGCGACGCCGCGCAGCTCGAGCGACGCCAGCATCACGTCGAGCACCGAGATCTGGTTGGCGAGCACGCCCGACAGCTCGTCGTACGTCTTCTCGATCGTCCCGCCGGTGGAGATGATGGCGATGCGCTTCTTCATGGCGAACGCTCGTCGGTGCCGCCGGCGGCGACGGTGATCCCGCGCCTGCCCGGGAGGCTTCGGCCCCGAGCCTGCCGGTTCGCACGCCGGCGCGCTGCTGCACGGCGCGCCGCGTCCCCGCATCCGCTGATGATGTCGACTGCCTGCTTCATGCGAGCCCTCGTCGAGGTCAGTAGTGGGGCGGCGGCTCGGTGGCGGGGCCGACCGGCGGCGCGGCGCCCTGGCGCAGCTCGCGCAGCTCCTGCTCGACGGCCTCGAGGCGGGCGAACAGCGTGCGCACGACCTCGTCGAGCGCGGCGAGCGCGCGGTCCTGGTAGGCGAGGCGCACCTCGAGGTCGGTGACGTGCTCGGCGAGGGTCGCGACATCGGCGGCCATGCGCGCACGTTACCTCGCCCGCCGCGATCGCGCGATCGGCCGGCCGCGCTTCACCGCGCCCGGCCGCGTGGCTTCGCCGCGATCAGGCGAAGTGCTGGAAGAGGAAGTAGCCGCCCACCGCCGCGCCCGCGAGCAGGAGGATGATGATCGCGATCAGCGGGCCGTTGCTGCTCGACGGCTTCGGCATCCGCACCTCGGGGCCCGCGCCCGGCGGATAGCCGCCCGCGAACGCCGGCCCGCCGCCGACCGGCCCGCCCATGTGCGGACCGGGGAAGCCACCGACCGGCCCGCCGTGATGCGGCATCCCGCCGGCCATCCCGGGCATCCCGGTCGGATGCTGCCCGCCCGGATGCTGCCCGCCCGGATGCTGCCCGCCCGGCGTCCCCGCGCCCCACGCGGGCGGCATCCCCGGCGCGCCGGGCACCCCTTGCGGCGCCCCGGGGGTCGCCGCCGGATAGCCAGCCGGCTGTCCGGGATTCGGATAGCCCTGGGCGCCGCCGTACGGCGGATAGCCCTGCGGCGCGCCCGCCGCCGGCGGAGCTCCGCTCGCGCCCGGCGGCATCGCCGGCAGCGACATGCCGCCCGGGCCCTGGCCCGAGCCGGCCGGCCC
>DASZXE010000179.1:0-19210 GCA_035546475.1 Kofleriaceae bacterium | reverse complement strand
GCCGCGACCATCGAGTCGAAGACGCAGTTGACGATGAGCTCGGCCTTCCCGGTCGGCAGCTTCAGGCTCTCAGAGATCTTCTCGATGAGCTCGGACTTGGTCACAGCGGCGGTAACTCCGCGGAATCCTGCCAGAGGCTAGCTGACTCCCGCGCGGAGGTGCAAGTGTAACCGCGCGGAATATCAACGGCCTGTCGCGCGCGGGCGAGCGCGCGGCGGAGGGTCAGTCGCCGGTGGCGGGGAGGGGGCGCTCGTCCTGCTTCTCGAAGGCCTTGTAACTCATGGGGAACTGGTAGGAGTCGCAGCGGTGGCGGGCGTAGAAGTCGATGAGATCCCGCCAGCGCACGCTGCCGTTCTCGATCGCCGTCCGCAAGACCTGGGACAACGCCAGGTTGCACGGGACCATGCCGCCGGTCAGGTGCGGGCGGTGGGCCTTCGCCAGCATCGGGTCGGCGCCCACCGCCGTCGGCGGCACGCGCGAGAGGTACACGCTCATCAGGCCGTCGACCTCGACGGTCTCGACCCGGTCGATCTGCAGCTTCATGCCCGGCGAGTAGGTGCACTCGCTCCGCTCGATCGATGCCTGCCGCCGCACCACCATCGCGTCGTGGACCAGGATCGTCCGCGAGTTGCACGCGGCGCCGCCCGGCTGCGGCGACGCGACGACCTGGTAGCCGAGGTCGTGGTCGACGAGATTCCGGATGCCGAGGACGAGGAGCTGCCCCGGCCCGTCGTCGTCCTTCACCGCCTTCACGGTCAGCTCGAGGCCGGCGACCTGCACCGGCGGATCGCCGGGCGCGAGCACCCGCGTCGTCGTGTCCTCGCGGAAGACCAGCGGCTTGCCCATCTCCTCCGGCCGCGGGACCGGCACGCCGGCCGCGCGCGCGTCCTGCTCGAGGAACGACCGCCACGACGCCGCGCTGCCGGTCGCCGCCGTCAAGGTCGACTTCGCGTCGACCGCGCCCGGCTGGGGCGGCGGCGGCCGGGTCGGCATGGGCACCGGTCCGAAGAAGCGCACGAACGCGATCGCACCGGCGGCCGCGACCGCGACCACCGCCGTGCCGATCCGGAACGCCGGCGAGACAGCCCCCGCCGAGCTCATGAGCCTTGCCTCGCGATCACGTCAGCCTCCGAGGTCCATGTGGGTCGTTGTCCCACCAGCACGGACCCAGGCATGCCGACGCTGGCCCGAGTCGTGCTCGTGCATCGTCCCACGCTCCCAACCTACAACGACCCGATCCACTCCCGGGAGCGGCGACGACCGAGATCGTCCCGCGGCGTCGCCTCCGTCGACGAAACAAACATTGACTCGTGGATCGGCGTCAGGCCCTAATCGGTGCGTCCATGGCTCACTCCGGTCGTCGTCTCCTCGGACTCGTGCTCCTTGGACTGCTCGCCGTCGGTGAGCCATCACACGCGCGCGCGGAGGATCGCATCGGCGAGCTGACCGCGACGCTCGCGTCCAGCCACAGCGAGCGCGAGCGCATCGCCGCGGTGACGTCGCTCGCCCGCATCGAGGACAAGGCCGCGCTCCGGCCGCTCGTCGTGGCGCTGCAGGACCCGAGCCCCATCGTCCGCGGCATCGCCGCCGTCGGGCTGGGTAAGCTGAAGCACAAGGCCGCCTGCCCCGCGCTGCGCAACGCCGCCACCGTCGACGCCGATGCCACGGTGCGCGAGCGTGCGGCCGCCGCGCTCGCCCAGATCGATCAGGCGAACGGCCTGCCGGCCGAGCACCTGCAGACCGCGGCCACGCCGGCGACGGCGACCCACGCGGCGACGGTGCGGCCGAAGATCCACGTCGTCATCCGCTCGACGACCGACGAGTCCGTGGACAAGAGCGACCCCCGCGCCCGCAAGGACAACGCCGACGCCCTCCGCGACGCGCTCGCGCAGGAGGTCGCGGCCTCGCCGATCCTGACGACCAACGCCGACGACGTGAAGAAGTACGGCCTGGAGTCGTGCCAGATCGACATCAGCATCACGCGCCTCGAGACGCGCCCGCACGGCGGCGTGATCGAAGTCGAGGCGCAGCTCCGCCTCACCATCTCGGATCCGCACGGCAAGATGCTGTCGTTCCTCTCGGGCGGCGCGACCATGCAGGTCAAGCGCCACGGCTACAACCTCGCGTACCTGCCGCAGCTCCGCAAGGAGACGGTCGCCAACGCGGTGCGCGGCCTGTCGGCGCAGCTCATCGAGCACCTGCGCCGCACGCTCACGACCTGATCGCGGCGATCGCCGGAGCCGCGGCTCGGCCGCCTGCGGGTGCTGCGAGCACCGCACGCGCGCGCGACTTGATCCGCGGCGATCGCCGGAGCCACGCCTCGACCGCCCCGGCTGCATGCGAGCGCCGCACGCGCGCGCGACTTGATCCGCGGCGATCGCCCGCGCCCGCGCCCGCGCCCGCTACGGCGCGGTGAGCGTCAGGCCGCCGTCGTCGCGGCGGTCGAGCTCGAACTTCCACAGGAGCGACAGGCCGATCACGCCGTCGATCTGGTCGGGCAGCTCGTCGACCACCGCGACGTCGACGGCCGGCGCCTTCGCCGCACCGAGGTCGACGTCGACGGTCGCCGTCGGCCCGCTGCGGATCGCGCCCGCCGCGACCGAGTCGATCGCCGGCCCGTCCGCGACCACGCCCGCCCGCGCCGCGAACGCGCGCGCGAGGACCGTCGTGCCGCACCGCTCGTCGAGCTGGAAGCGGCCCTCGACGCCGCCGAGCTTCACCTTCACCCGCACCGGCCCCTTCGCCAGCGACGGCAGCGCCAGCTTGCCGGTGCCGCGCAGCCCCGCGCAGCGGCCGGTCCGGTCGAGCTCGTCGGCCCGCGCCCGCAGCGTGTCGTCGAGCTCGCCCCCGTGCACCGCCTCGAAGAAGTGGAGCGCGGCCACGCCCTCGCACGGCCGGCGCGCGACGTCGACGACGTCGAGGATGCGCGCCGCCGCGAACCGCGAGCCGCCGGCGTCCTCGCTGTTGGCGAACGACTGCCGGTAGTCGGCGAGCGCGAGCAGCGGCTGCTGCACCTTCGCCCGGTCCTCGCCGCGCCACCACCAGAAGTCGCTGTCGTACGGATCGCGCGTGAGCAGGATCGTCGCCTGCTTGATCGCCTCCGGATAGCGCTCGAGGTGCTCGAGCGCGTACATCAGGTCCCAGCGCAGCCGGGGAAACTCGTCGCACTTCGCCAGGTAGGCCTGCGCGTCGTCGACGGCGTCGGCGTACCGCTCCTGCCGGTTCAGCTCGGTCACCAGCTTGCGCACGAGCGCCTGCTCGCACGGCGTCTGGTCGCGCTGCTTGCGCAGCTCCTCGACGACGATGTCGTCGGCGGTCTCCGGCTTCGCGTCGGGCGGCCCGTGCTCGTGGTCGGCGCCGCGCCCGACGACCATCACGCCGAACGCGCCGACGCCGACCATCGCGGCGACGAGCGCGCCGACCTTGAGGCCGGTGACGAGCTTCTGCCGCCCGTAGCGCCGGTGCGCGCACGGCGGGCACATGAAGCCGTCGAGCGTGCCCTTCGTGCAGCGGTTGCAGATCGCCCGCTTGCAGTCGTCGCACCGCCCCGTCGCGAGGACGGCAGGGTGGTTGACGCAGTAGCCGAGCTCGTCCCCGGGGGCAGCGGCGGTCATCGCCGCCGTCTATACCGCTACTGCACGTTGATGCGCTCGACGTTCGACCCGGCCGGGTAGCCGTAGCTGACGAAGCTGTCCCAGCCCCAGACGACCAGGCCGAACTTCTCGCCGCCCATCGCCTGCAGCAGGTGGACGCCGTCGTCCTGCGTGCCCGCGCCGCCCGGCATCGGGAACGAGAGCTGGCAGCGGATGGCGACGTACTCGACCGGGTCGCCGCCGCCGGGCGGCTCCTGCGTGCCGATCGGCGTGTGCTCGCAGGTGGTGACCATGTCGATCGGCAGGCCGTCGTACAGCATGTGCGCGCTGGTCGGCGCCGCGATGAGCACCGTGTCGAACGCGTACTTGTTCGGCACGAGGAAGAGGTACGTGTCGCGCCACTGCTCGACCGGCGGGATGTAGATGAGCGACGGGTCGCCGCCCGGCGGCCGCTCGCCGTCGGGCAACGTCGACGGGATGCCGCTGACGAACTGGCTGCCCGGCACCTGCGAGAAGACGATCGGCGCCGACGACGTCAGGAGGAAGTCGCGCGGCGACTCGATGATCGTGTTGGCGCCGCGCATCAGCGTGATGCTGTCCTGCGGCGGCGGCAGGTTGGTCGTGATGACGGTGTTGTCGCGGCTGGCGAGCACGCGCCACCACTCCGGCTCCTGCGGGATGACCGCGACGTCCCAGCCGGCCTCGTCGACCAGCTTCGACCGCGACGGCGTGTGGATCGCGACGAAGTGGGTGCCGAGCGAGTCCTCGGGGAACGCCTGCTCCTCGAGGTGATCGGCGCAGCACTGGCGCGACACCAGCGTGTCGAAGCGCGGCGAGTCGGACGCCTCGCTGCCGGTGAAGACGGCGATCTTCTTCAGGTCGCGCGCGTGGACGTTGGTGCCGGTGAAGTCGGCGTTGAACTCGTCGGTCTCGAGGTTGACGACGTCGAAGCGGTCGAGGTGGACGGTGAGCGTCTCGCCGGCGTTGGCCGCGCGCACGCCGCCGCCGCCGAGCACGCGGGCGGTCAGCCCGACGTCGACGGTGGTGTCGTCCTCGATGCCGACGATCGTGAGGAACGTGCGCAGGTTCTCGCCGAGGTTGGTGTTCGGGTCGCTCGTCTGCGCGACCGTCTGCGGCCACGACGACACGAGGTAGCTGTCGGACAGCGCCTCGCTCGGCAGCAACAGCGACGCGTCGTTGGAGAAGACGCCGACGTTGTCGAGCGGGTTGAACTGGTAGGCGATGAGCGGCGCGTTCGAGACGACGTGGTAGGCGTGGCTCGACTCGAACGTGCCGGGGCCGTCGTTCAGCACCGGCGACGTCGAGCCGTCGACCTCGCGCGGGTCGAGGTCGATGATCTTGAGATCGCCGGGGCCGAGGTGGATGCCGTCGCGCACGACGTACGGCTCGCCGGGCGTGCACGGCGTCGCCGGGTTCTTGGCGTCGTCGGGCGTGCACCAGATCTCCACCTTGACGTCGGCGTCGAGGTCGCTCGCGTTCGAGACGACGACCGAGTACTGCTGGGCGGCGGCCGAGCCGAGGTTCGACTCGACGGCGTTGTCGAGGTCAACCGCCCAGTAGTCGCAGCCCTCGTAGTCGCGCGTCGCGGCCGCGACCTCGCAGGCGTTCAGGCACTGGCCGCCGGAGCACTCCTCGTGCTGCGTGCCGTCGCAGGAGGCGAGCACGTCGAAGCCGGAGCCGTCGGGCCGGCAGCGGACCACGTCCTGGCCGTCGCACTGCTTGGTGTCGGGGAAGCAGGTCTCGCAGCCGCTGTCGGTGTTGCACAGGAGCTGCGACGCCGCGCAGTCCTGCGTCGTCTGCCAGTTGCCGTTGTCGTCGCAGGTCTCGTAGCGGTTCTCCTCGCAGCGCGTGAAGCCGGGCGAGCAGGTGCCCGGCGCGGGCGCCGAGCAGGCGGCGAGCCCGACGAAGGCGGCGGCGGCGGTGAGGGGAGCGAGGACGGAGAGGAGGGCGGCGCGCAAGGGCTTGGTCATCACGGGAACTGCACGAAGAACGTGTTCGAGGCGTAGGCGCGCCAGTAGGCGATGCCGAGCCAGCGGTAGGTGAACTCGCGGTACGCGTCGCTGGTCGCCTGGATCGACCACGCCACCCAGATGAGCGGCTGCAGCCGCGGATAGGTGCGGCCGATCGAGGTCAGGTCCGGCAGGTCGACGTCGTGCATCGTGCCGCAGGTGATGCCGCGCCAGACCGGGTTGCCGAGCTGGTCGTAGATCATGTGGATGTGGAAGGTCGGCGTGCCGGTGGTGTCGCCGTCGGGGCGGAAGCTGATGCCGATGCGGCTGCCGATGCCGCCGTCGGCCGGGTCGGTCGCGCGCGGCACGCCGACGAAGTCGCCGACGGTGACCGGCGTGCTGGTGTCGTGCAGGCCGTGCAGCAGGCGCACCGAGAACGGCGCGCTGCCGAACGGCCCGTAGGCGCCGACCTGCAGCGCGTAGGAGCCGTCGGCGACGCTGCGGGTCAGCGACTCGAGGTCGACGATCGTGCTGTCGGTGACGCCGGGCGGGAAGACCGTCTCGCCGGCGAGCGGCAGGTTCGCGTCGGGCAAGAGGCCGTGGTGGCCGAAGTGGACGACGCCCTCGCCGCCGAGGTCGACGCCGCCGCGCAGGCGGACCTCCTGCGGCTGGCCGGTGCCGCCGAGCGGCGGCGGGTGATCGAGGCGCACGCGCATGGCGGCGTCGAGCGGGATGTTGATGACGACGTCGACGCCGGTCCTGGTCTCGCCGGGGCCGACCAGGACGCCGCGCGCGACGCCGGCGGCGAACGGCTCGAAGCCCTGCACGCCGCGGCCGGTCGGGTCGCGCGCCGGATCGTAGAGGCCGGCGATCGCGACGACACCGACGGCGCCGGGGCGGGCGGTGACCTCGAACGCCCACGACAGCTTCGACGGATCGAAGCCGGTGTAGTCGATCGGCTGGAGCGGCGGGATCGGGTTGCCGGTCAGGGCCGGCGCGGTGGTGCTGACGTAGACCCGCTTGCGCTCGGTCGGCGTGCGCGGCTCGGGGACGAGGTTCCAGAACGGCGAGCCGATGCCGACGGTGTCGCCGAACATGACCTGGCCCTTGATGGTGCCGTTGTTCGGGCCGACGGAGCCGGTCGGATCGCCGGGCGGCGGGATCGGGCTGCGCAGCCAGATCGACAGGTCCTCGGAGTCGACGCAGTCGAAGGTGCCGACCTCGAAGTTGTCGGCGGTGGCGGTCACCCGCTGCGGGCCGACGATGTCGGGGCCGCTGAAGGTGATCTGGCCGAGCGCGTTCGTGCGGCCCTTGTGCGGGTTCGTGTTCGGATCGCCGAGCGAGACGAACGCGTTCGGGATGCCGTTGCCGGTGTAGTTGTCGATGACGGTGACGTTGATCGTGCCGTGCAGCGCCGGGCCGCCGAAGCCGCCCGAGAACGGGTCGCCGATGATGCGGTACGTGTACGCGCGGTCGGCGGTGTACGTGTGGGCGGCGGTCCGGATCAGCACGTCGGCGTCGCCGGCGGTGCCGGGCGGCGTGACGCCGGTGAGCTCGGTCGGGGTGACGACGGTGACGGCGCTGAGCGGGACGCCGTCGAAGAAGACGGCGGTGTTGGCGTCGAAGTCGGTGCCCCAGCCGGTGATGGTGACGAAGGTGCCGCCCGCGGTGGAGCCGTTGGGTGGATCGACGGCGATCTGGTCGAAGTTGTAGGCGCCCTCGCGCTTGAGGAACGTGCTGCCGCCGCGCCGGATCTCGACGTCGGCGGGGCCGGGCTCGCCGGGCGGCGTGGTGACCTCGAGGCGGCGGGTATCGATGAAGTGCTGGTCGACGACCTGGCGGCCGCCGAAGTAGACCTCGTCGTCGGCGCGGAAGCCCTGGCCGCTCAGGTTGACGGTGGTGCCGCCGCGGAACGGGCCGTGATCGGGATCGGGCAGGCGCAGCACCGGCCCGACGGTGCCGCCGTCGGCGCCGCCGTCGGTGACCCCGGCGTCGTCGCCCGGCGGGTTGTCGTCGTCGCCGGCGGGTTGCGCCGTGTTCGAGCAGCCGAGGAACGCGCCGACGACGCAGACCAGCAGGCCGGTGCCCGCGAGTCCCCGCATCCGGCGCCCACCAGGAAACGCGCTTCCATGGGCCCGCACGGGGGAAGTATCGCACCAGTGCGGGCCTCAGAGTAACCGGCGAACGTCTGGGTCTTTTTCTGATCCCGCTCCCCATCCCGCTCCCCATCCCGCTCCCGCTCCCGCTCCCGCTCCCGCGACCCGGCTCTCCTCCCTGACCGGGAATCGGGAGCGGGAGCGGGAGCGGGAGCGGGGACAGAGCAACCGGTGCGACATGCGGCGGGTCGGAACGGGGCCGGTTGGCTTGTCATCGCCGGCTCGGTCGTTAGCCTTGTCCCGCCGGATGTCTCGACGCTCGCTCGCTGCCGTGATCGCGCTCACCGCCGCGGTCGGGCTCACCCGCGAGGTGCGCGCGCAGGACGCCCGCCGCGATCCGCCGCCGCCGCCGGCCCCGGCCCCGGCGCCGGTGGTGACCAGTCCTCCGGTGCTGCTGCAGGCGGTCGCGCCCGAGTACCCGCCGGCGGCGCTGGCGGCGGGCAAGCAGGCCGACGTGCCGGTGCGCATCACGATCGACGCCGACGGCGTGGTCACCCACGTCGAGGTCGTGACGCCGGTCGGCGACGGCTTCGACGAGGCGGCGATCGCGGCGGCCGAGCAGTACGTCTTCCAGCCGGCGGAGATCGACGGCAAGCCGGGGCCGATCACCGTCGAGACGACGATCCACTTCGTGATCGACCAGGCGCCCGAGCCGCCGCCTCCTCCGCCGCCGCCCCCGGGCGCCGGGGGAGCCGCGGGCGCGCCGGAGCCGGGCTCCGAGGGGCCGCCGAACCACGGCGGCGACGTCCGCCGGCCGGTCAGCATCGAGGGCGTCGTCGTCGAGCGCGGCACCCGCAACCCGGTGCCCGGCGCGATCGTGTCGGTCGCCGATCTCGGCATGGACGCCACCGCCGACGACCAGGGCCGCTTCTTCTTCCACGGCGTCGGCGCCGGGCCGCACACGCTGCTGGTCGTCTCCGACGGCCACGACCGGCTCGAGCGCGCGCTCGCGGTCACCGCCGGCGAGACCGTCGAGGTCCGCCTGTGGGTGAAGCCGACCGGCGGCAGCATCTACGAGACGGTCGTCGAGGGCGCGCGCGACCAGCTCGAGGTCACGCGGCGCACGCTGCAGCACGCGCAGCTCACGTCGGTGCCGGGCACCTTCGGCGACCCGGTGCGCGTCATCCAGACCTTGCCGGGCGTCGCGCGCACGCCGTTCGGGCTCGGCTTCCTGCTCATCCGCGGCTCCAACCCCGACGACAGCGCGGTCTACATCGACGGCCACCAGGTGCCGCTGCTCTTCCACTTCCTCGGCGGCCCGTCGGTGCTCAACCCGGAGCTGCTCGAGTCGATCGACCTCTACCCGGGCGGCTACCCGGCGCGGTTCGGGCGGTCGCACGGCGGCGTCGTCTCCGTCGACACCCGGGCGGCGAAGGCCGACGGCATCCACGGCTCGGCGGACGTCGACCTCCTCGACGCCGGCGGCTACATCCGGGCGCCGATCGGCAAGCACGTCGCCGTCGCGGTCGCCGGCCGGCGCTCGTACCTCGACGCCTTCCTCGGCCTCGTGCTGCCGGAGCCGGCGGCCGGCGCGCAGCGCGTCGTGGTGCCGGTCTACTGGGACGGCCAGGCGCGCGTCGACGCCGACCTCGGCCGCGAGGGCAAGCTGTCGATCTTCGGCATCGTGTCGAGCGATCGCCTCGACGTGCTCGAGACCGATCCCGACGAGCAGACCTCGCTCGACCTGAACTCGGCGGTGAACTTCCGGCGGCTGATCGCCAAGTACACGCGGCCCGTCGGGCGCGACTGGCAACTGACGCTCTCGCCGGCCTACGGGCGCGACAGCGTGCTGTTCTCGAGCGGCCAGGCCGACGCGTCGGGGCCGTTCACCGGCGCGACGCTCATCGAGGACACGCTGTCGTACCGCATGCGGCTGAAGGGCCCGCTGGCGAAGGGGCTGCTGCTCGATACCGGCCTCGACATCGCGTCGCGGGTGACCCGCTACGACCTGCTCGTCCCCGACAACAGCGACATCGCGACCGCCGACGACATCGACATCGACCCGTCGCGGCTCGTCCGCTCGCTCGAGCTGCTCGGCGCGGCGGTGCACGCCGACCTGCGCTGGGACGTGACCGACCGGCTGCAGCTCCAGCCGGGGCTGCGGTTCGACGGCTACGTCGAGAGCGGCCAGGTGTTCGGCACCGTCGATCCGCGGCTGACCGTCCGCTACAAGCTCGACGACACGCGCCTCTTGAAGGCGTACGCCGGTGTCTTCCACCAGCCGCCGCAGCCGGAGGCGGTCGACGCGCGGTTCGGCAACCCCGACCTGCGCACCGAGCGCGGGCTCCACTTCGGGCTCGGCGGCGAGTGGCACCCGGACCGGCTGTGGTCCGTCGACGGCGAGGTCTACTACGTCGACCGCTCGCACCTGGTGAAGTTCGCGTCGTCGGGCGACGTCGAGGGCGACACCGTCACGCCCGACAACTTCCTCAACATCGGCATCGGCCACACGTACGGCCTCGAGCTGCTGGTGCGGCGCGAGATCAGCGCGCACCTGTTCGGCTGGCTCAGCTACACGTTCAGCCGGAGCTGGCAGCAGAACGCCCCCGACAAGGCGTGGACGCTGACGGCGTTCGACCAGATGCACAACCTGAATGCGGTCGTGAGCTGGAAGCCGGGCGGCGGCTTCGAGCTCGGCGCGCGGTACCAGCTCTCGACGGGCCGGCCCGACACGCCGGTGGTCGGCGCGACGTTCGACGCCGACGCCGGCGACTACCGCGGGGTCAGCGGCGGCTTCCGCGAGGGCCGCACGCCGACGTTCCAGCAGGTCGACGTGCGCGCCGAGCGGACGTGGGTCTTCGAGCGATGGACACTCGGGCTCTATCTGGACATCCAGAACGTCTTCAATGCCGACAACGTGGAAGCGATCCAGTGGGACTACCGTTATCGCCAGTCGTCGCCGGTGACCGGCATTCCCTTTCTGCCCACCATCGGCATCCGGGGTACCTGGTGATGCTTTCACAGCCATCGCGGCCTCCCCGCTCCCGCTCCCGCTCCCGCTCCGGCTCCCGAGCTGCCCTCCTCGTCTTCCTCACCGCCCTCCCCGCCTTCTCGGCCTGCGGCTCCTTCCAGGATCCATCGATCGTCGTCGACCTCCGCATCCTCGCCGCCGTCACCGAGCCGCCCGAGCAGGTCGTCCCGTTCGACCCGCAGGACCCGACGGAGATCCCCGACTTCCAGCCATTCGACCTGTGCGCCCTCGTCGCCGACCCCGGCGTCGACCGCGGCCTCTCCTGGTCACTCAGCGTCTGTCCGCAGAAGCTGGATCTCCGCTGCGATCCCGACCGGCCGTCGTTCGTCGCCGCCACCGGCCACATCGACGATCCCGACAGCAGCGCGACGCCGCAGCAGCTCTGCGCGACCGTGCCGGCCGGCGGTCCGCTGCTCGGCGTCCTCCGCGACGCGATCGAGCACGACTCGCTCGCCGGCTTCGGTGGCATCGACCTCAACCTGGCCTTGACCGTCACGCCCGACGGCGCGCCGGACCAGGCCGTCTACGGTGCCAAGGCCGCGCGCTTCTCGGCGAAGCTGCCGGCCGAGCGAGTCGCCAACTCGAACCCGACGCTCGACCGCATCGACGTCGACCTGCCGGCCGGCGGCGATCCGGTGCCGCTGCCGCTCGGCCGCTGCGTCGACCAGCCGTCGCCGCTCTCGATCTCGGTCGGCCAGCGCATCCACCTCACGCCGGTCGAGCCGCCGGGCGCGCGCGAGACGTACGTGGTGCCGACCTTCGAGGGCGGCAGCCGCACCTTCACGGAGAACCTGCGCTACCAGTGGCTGGCCGGCGACGGCGACTGGACGCGCGCGTCGACCGGCGGCACCCGCGACGCCGCCGGCAACGAGCCGCCGCTCGACACCGAGTGGAAGACGCCGACCGCCGCCCAGCTCGCCGACCGCGGCATCAGCCTCCCGCTCGACGTCCCCCTCTGGGTCATCCAGCGCGACGAGCGCGGCGGCGCCGCCTGGTTCGAGTCCTGCATCCGCGTCGTCCCGTAGGCGCGCGCTCTCGTCGTCCCACCCGCTTCGACTCGTCCATCCGCTTCGGCCCGCAGCGCCCCGCCGTCGGCCGCTTCGACTCGTGCGCGTCCGCGTCGTCCCGTGGCGCGCGCCGACTCGCTATTCGTCGTCGAGCGCGCGCAGCTTCGCCAGCACATCCGGGCGATCCGCGTACTTCGTCTCGAGCTGCGTGCGCGTGTCCTCGTTGCCGGGGCAGCTCTGCGCCTCGCCCTTCTCGATCTCCGCCTTGCGCGCCGCATCGTACGGCTCCTCGCCCGCCCAGTGCTCGCACAGCTCCCACCGATCGAGCAGCGCCTGCACCTCCGCCGGCACCGCGCCCGGCGCGCCGCCCGCATCGATCGCGCCGCCCGCTGCGTGGTTGCCAACCGCGTCAGGCCCCTTCGCCTTCGCCCCGCACGCCGCGAGCGGCATCGCGACCAGCCGCGCCACCGCCCATCGACGGCTCGCATACCTCACAGGCCAAACACCTTGTCGTAGCGAAGCAGCTTGAAGATGGCGAGCGGCTGGTCGCGGATGCCCTCGATGCGCACGGTCCCGCCGGCGCCGTGGATCGGCCTGTAGAGGCTGATGATCGCCGCCACGCCGGAGCTGTCGACGGTGTCGAGCCCCGACAGGTCGAGGACGACGTCGCGACGGTGGTCGGCCACGATCCCCTCGATCACCGGCCGCAGCGCGCTGCTGGTCTCGGTGTCGAGGACGCCGTCGATCGCGAGCGTCGTCTGCTCGCCGTGGTCGGTGCGCTTGAACTTCATCGGCCCTCCACCGCCATCCTGCCACGGCGCCTGCCAGCCGCGCGCGGTCGTCAGGCCTTGACGGCCACAACGACGCTGCCCGGCGGCGCTCGCCCTCGTCGGTGCGCGCATGGTGACGCGGCTTCCTGGTGTTACCCAGCGGGCGAGAATTACCCACGTGGGCAATTGTGGCGCGGAGCCTCCCCTTCGTTCGCGGAGGCCGGACTGCGAACGTCTGCAGTTGGGTGTCTCATGGAACCGCGACGCGGTGCGTCCGAGATGCTCCGCAGGATGATGTGGTCGAACGGCGCCAGGTCGCATCGACCGGGTAGACCGAGCTTCGCCGCGTCGCTTCCCCGTGTGAGCACGAGGGCTCAGCCCCGGGCTGCGGTTCGCGGGCAGTCGCACTCACGTCCGCTTATCGTCGCCTGCGGTGCTCATCGCTCGACCTCTGGCCGCGATAGAAGCGCAAACCGTCGTCCTCGATCAGGTACCGCACGGCGAGGCCGGCGTAGATCGCGACGACGGTGCCGCTCCTGAAGGCGACGGCGCGGATCGCTTGTGGAGTCCGTCGGGTTGCGGACTTGCTTCGAGCGACCGCACGATGGCGGCGACGCGCTTGCGCTCGTCCTTCGTCAACGCGCGCATGTCCGGCAGCCAGACAGGTCCGAAGAAACTACCCATCGATCGTCGCGATCACGTCGTCGATGGAGCCGCGGAAGCCGCCGCCACGATCGATCTCCAGGTCAGCCTGCCGATCCAGCTCCGCCTCGGCCGCGTTCCGCGCCGGATCGGCCCACAGCGCCGCGAACTTGGCATCGAGGGTCGTGCGATCCGAATCGAGGCGGAGGAGCGCTTCGAGCAGCTCAGCGCGCTCGTCGGCCGTCAGCCGCTTGGCCTGCTCGAGCACTGCATGGACGTGGCCACTCATGAGTCACAGCATATCGCGATCCTGGCGCTGGGACGAACTCCAGTTCCCCCTGCGAGGCCCTGACGGCGACCGCGGTCACGGGGCCGGCGGCGGCGGGTCAGGTGCGGATCGCCTCGAGGACGCTGACGGGCGACATCGTGGGCACGACGCGCTGGAGGGCGAAGCCGGCGGAGGCGAAGAGCGCGCGGAACTCGGCCTCGTCGCGCTCGCGGCCGCCCTCGGTGAAGACCAGCATCTCGAGGTCGATGAGCTTGCCGAGGTCGGGCGCGTTGCCCGGCTTCAGCACCGACTCGACCACCAGCAGCCGCGCGCCCGGGCGCGCCGAGCGGTGGATCGTCCGCAGGATCGCGGCGGCGCGGTCGTCGCTCCAGTCGTGCAGGATGTGCTTCATCACGTAGGCGTCGGCGGCCGGCACCTCGGCGAAGAAGTCGCCGCCGGTGATCGTCAGTCGATCGGCCACATCGCCCGCCTGCGCGCCGGCGACGACCTGCGGCAGATCGAACAGCACGCCGCGCAAGGACGGGTTCGCCCGCAGGATCGTCGTCAGGAGCAGGCCGTGGCCACCGCCGACGTCGACGAGGGTCTCGAGGCCGCGGAAGTCGTACGCGGCGGCGACCGCGGGCGCGAACATGGAGCTGATCGACGTCATCGCCTGGTTGAAGACCGCGGCGACGTCGCGGTGGTCGCCGAGGTACGCCCACGGCGTCATGCCGAACGCGTGCTCGAAGCCGCAGCTCCCGGTGGCGACGCTCTGGTCGATCGCGGTCCACGCCTTCAGGTGGACGGGATGGTTGAAGAAGAGCGCCTGCGGCAGCACCGAGCCGGGCCGGTCGCGCAGCGTCTCCGAAAGCGGCGTGTTGGCGAACGTGCCCGGGTCCCGCTCGACGAAGACGCCGACGCTGGCCAGCGCGCGCAGGAGCCGGTGGACCGATGGCGCGTGGGCGCCGGTCGCCGCCGCCAGGTCGGTCGCCGAACGCGGGCCGTCGCCGAGGTGGTCGGCGAGCCGCAGCGTGGCGGCGGCGCCGATCGCCTGGCTGACGAACCGGCCGAGCAGCAGTTGCATCATGATCGCTTGCGGGGGCAGTTGATGGGCTTCCACGGTCTCTCCTGATCGCGTCGGGTGCGGCGCCGGCGGTGCACGCCGGGCGCAGGTCGACCGACCCGCGCGTCCCAGGTACGACCGATCGCGCGCGGCGGATCGTCCGCGCCCGTGACGCGGGCATCACGGCGGCCGGCGCGGCTGCCACCGGCGCCGCCACCGTCGTAGGATGCGCGCCAGGAGGTAGCTCGATGAAGTCCACGACCACCGCGTTCACGCTGGCGCTCGCCCTCGCCTGCGGCGCCGGCGCAGGGGCCGGCACCGGCTGCGGCGACGACGGCAAGGGCAGCGGCCCCGACGCCGGCCCGCAGCCCGACGAGGTCGTCGGCCTCACCGGCCTCGACGGCAAGGTCGAGGTCACCACCGACGATCGCGGCGTGCCCCACATCCGCGGCACGACCGTCCACGACGTGCTGATGGTCGAGGGCTACCTCATGTCGCGCGACCGCTTCACGCAGATGGAGTTCATCCGCCGCAGCGTCCTCGGGCGCCTGGCCGAGGTCGCCGGCGCGCTGTCGCCCGGCCTCGTCGACGACGATCGCGAGCAGCGCTTCCTCGGCTTCAAGCGCGACGGCGAGGCGATCTACGCGTCGCTCGCCGCCGACGACCCGAGCCGCAAGGGCGCCGAGGCGTTCGTCGCCGGCATCAACGCCTACATCGACAAGGTCCTCACCCGCGACTACGTGACGACCCGCGGCAACGAGGCGCTCGCGCTGATCCTGTCGAGCCCCAACTTCGGGCACTGGGCGCCGGCCGACATCTTCGCGCTCGCCCGCTACCAGGCGTGGAACCTGTCGTACGACGCCGGCTCCGACGTCGAGCGCACGCAGGCGCTGGCCGGCGTGACGAGCGCGTTCCCGCCCAGCGCCGGCGACCCGAAGCTCGTCGCGCGCGCCGGCATCTACGCCGACTTCTGGACCGACAGGCCGGCCCGCGCCGCCTTCACCAGCGACGGCTTCCCGACCGACGGCTCGAGCGCCCGCACGACGCGCCCGCCGGCCGCGAAGGCCGCGCCGCCGTACCTGCCGGACCCGCGCGCGCTCGCCGGCGCCCGCCGGTTCTTCGACCGGATGGACCAGAACGAGCTCCTCCGCCGCGATCCGCACATCGGGTCGAACTCGTGGGTCGTGAGCGGCACCAAGACCGCCAGCGGCAACCCGATCCTGTCGAACGATCCGCACCTCCAGCTCATCGCGCCGCCGGTCTGGTGGTACGTGCACCTCGACACCGCGTCGATGCACGGCGAGAAGGACATCGACGTCGAGGGCGTCGCGTTCGCCGGCCTGCCGGGCGTCGTGCTCGGCTACAACCGCAAGCTCGCCTGGAGCGCGACCACCACCGGGTACGACGTCACCGACGTCTACGACGAGCAGGTGACCTACCGGAACGACGGCACCCCCGCCGCGCCGCAGTGGACGCCGGTGTCGGTGAAGTTCCGCGGCAACGACGTCGCGCTGCAGGTCGTCGACGAGGTCATCAAGAACCAGAGCGCCCCCGACGAGGACTTCAAGATCTACGTCGTGCCGCACCACGGGGCGATCATCCCCGACTCGTTCGTCTATCCGGCGAGCGTCGCCGATCCGCACGGCCACGCGATGTCGGTGCGCTACACCGGCGACACGCCGTCGAACGAGCTGGCGTTCTTCACCGGGCTGATGACGGCGTCGACCTTCGCCGACGCCGAGACCGCGCAGGACAACTTCCGCGTCGGCTCCCAGAACTTCTCGTTCGTGTCGGCGACCGAGGGCATCCGGTGGTCGACGGAGTCGCGGATCCCGCAGCGCGACCCGCGCGCGTGCACGTTCGCCTACGGCGTCACCGGCGTGCCGACCGGCGTGTCGCCGCTGTTCGTCCTCGACGGCGCGAGCGGCAACTACGAGTGGCAGTCGGATCTCGACGACACCCACATTCCGCACGAGGTCAATCCGGCCCGGGGCTACATCGCGACGTCGAACAATGACAACGTGGGCGTCACCGCCGACGGCAACCCGTGCAACGACCTCTACTACCTCGGCGGCGACTTCGACGTCGGCTACCGCGAGGCGCGCATCCAGCAGCGACTCGACGCCTTGACCACGCGCGGCGGCATCACGCCCGACGACATGGTCGCGCTGCAGGGCGAGAGCACGTCGATCACCGGCGAATCGATGCGCGACAAGGTCGTGGCCGCGCTCGATCACGCGCTCGGCGATCCGAGCGACGATCCGGCGCTGGCGGCAGCGATGACGGACCTCGGCGCGAGCGGCCGGGCGACGCTCATGGACGCCCGCTCGCGGCTGATGGCGTGGACGTTCGCGACCCCGCACGGCGTCGGCGCGACCGCGCAGAGCGAGATCGCCGACAGCGTGGCGACGACGGTGTGGAACGCGATGCTGACCCGGCTGGTGCCGCTCGCGTTCGGGGACGAGACGTCGCGCATCGGCCACTCGCCGGGGACGCTGCAGGCGGCGCGCGCGCTCGAGTGGGCGATCACGTCGCCGCAGACGATGGCGACCTACCGCGCCGCGTACGGCGGCCGCGAGGGCTGGAACGACACGGTGCTGTGGGACGACCTGGCGACGCCGGCGGTGCTCGAGACGCGCGACGAGCGGATCGTGCGCGCGGTGATCGCCGGCTACGCGTTCCTGACCCAGCGGCTCGGCGCCGACCGGGACCAGTGGCGGTGGGGCCGGCTGCACGCGGTGCGCTTCGGCCAGGTGGCGCCGGCGCTCGACGGCAACGAGCAGGTGTCGATCCCGCCGGCGATGGACCCGACCTTCCCCGACGGCTTCCCGCGCCACTCGGACCTCGGCGCCGTCGACCCCGGCAACTTCAGCATCTACGGCGCGACCGACTTCAGCTACGGCAGCGGCGCGTCGCAGCGGCTCGTCGTCGAGATGACGCCGACCGGCCCGGTGCCGCGCAACGCGATCCCGGGCGGGCAGAACGAGGACCCGGACTCGCCGCACCACGCCGACGAGGCCGAGCACTGGCGCAAGAACGAGCAGCCACCGCTCTACTACGAGGCGGCCGACTACGAGGCGCACGCCGAGCGCCACCTGCGCTTCGATCCGGCCCCGTAGCGAGCGTGCGCGAGCCAGCGACCATGGCCTCGGGTGTTCGGGTCTCGCGTGGGGCGCGTGATTCGTGCAGCGGCTGCCAGCAGCGCACGGTCGCAAGGCGCTGCACCTGCGTGGCGAGGACGACGTGAGCATCGAGGAGCTGCGCGCGTTCCTGGCGGTGGCCGAGCACATGTCGTTCGTCGGCGCGGCGAACGCGCTCGGGCTGCCGCGGACGACCTTGCGCCGGCAGGTCGACGCGCTCGAGGCGCGCTGCGGCGTGCCGCTCGTCGAGCGCGGCCACGCCGGCGTGGTGCTCACCGAGGCCGGCCGGCTGCTCGCCGAGCGCGGCCCGGGGATCGATCGCGAGTTCTCGGCGCTGCTGCGGTCGGTGCGCGAGCTGGGCTCGTCGCCGGCGGGGCTCATCCGGCTGCTGTTGCCCGTCGGGCTGCCGCACCGCTCGATCGCCGACATCGCGGCGATGACGCGCGCGGCGTGGCCGGGCATCCGCACGCACCTGCGGTTCTCCGACGCGCCGCTGGCGGCGACGCTCGCCGACGTCGACCTGCTCGTCTGGTTCGGCCTCGACACGCCGGTCGGCGCGTGGCGCTGTCACACGCTCGTGCACACGCCGCTCAAGCTGATCGCGACGACGCACTACCTGGCCGAGCACGGCACGCCGCGCACGCTCGAGGATCTCGACCGCCACGCGCTGTACGTGTGGACCGGGCGTGGCGGCGAGGCGGCGATCACGACGAAGCAGGGCGTGCGCCATCCGGTGACCGCGACGATGACGTCGACCAACGTCGACCTGCTCTACGAGTGCGTCTACCGCGAGCTCGGGCTGGCGTGGGTGCCCGACGGCAACATCCCCGATCCGCCCGGCGTCGCGCCGCACGTGAGCGTGATGGAGGACGTGGTCGGCGCGCCGTACGAGCTGCGGATCGCGGTGCCGGTGGCGCTGGCGTCGACGCCGCGGATCGACGCGTTCCTGTCGAACCTGGAGGCGGTGCGCAGCGCGGCGTACGAGCCGCTCGACGAGCCGGCGGAGTAGCGGCGCGGGCGGCGACGCGGGCCCGGCTGCGCCCGCCCCGCCGTGCGTGATGCGCCGGAGCTCGCCCGCACGGCGCTGCGGCCCGACAGCGGGAATGGCGGGCGAGCAGCCACCGCACCAGGCGTGCGGCCGCCGGCGCCGGAGATCGCGACGCGCGCGATCGTACGGGGCTGCGATTGTCTCGTGGAAATTGTGAACGACGCTCCCCGAGCCGGAGTATCGTCGCACTCATGAGGGGAGCATCCATCCTTGCGTCCTTGGTGTTCGGTGTCGCGCTCGCAGGTTGTGCGGGCGACAGCGGTCCTGCCGGTGACCCCGGCGAGGCGGGCACGCAAGGCGAGATGGGCTTACCCGGCGCGCCGGGCAAGGACGGCATCAACTGCTGGGACGTCGACGGTGATCGCGAGTGCAGCCCGAACGAGGACGTCGACGGGTCGGGTGTCTGCGACATCGGCGACTGCATCGGCGCCGCGGGCGATCGCGGCCCGGCGGGGCCCGAGGGTCCGGCGGGCCCGGCAGGTCCGGCGGGGCCGGCGGGTCCGGAAGGCGCGGTCGGTCCCGCGGGGCCGGCGGGGCCGCCCGGTGCTGCCGGTGCTGATGGACCGGCGGGGCCGGCCGGCG
>DASZXE010000178.1:0-7095 GCA_035546475.1 Kofleriaceae bacterium | reverse complement strand
CGCCGCCGCCGCCGTGGCCCCGACGCCGACGAGCCGCACCGACGGCGCGGTCCCGCCGCCGCCGGCCCCGCTGTCGTAGACGGTCGGATCGACGTGGTCGAAGTCGTGGCGGCGGCTCCGGTCGCCACGGTCGGCGCGCTCGCCGAAGTCGAGCTCGAGCTCGTCGTCGACCGGCGCCAGCCCGGCGGGCTCGTCGGACTCGAGCGCCAGCTCGCCGCCCTCGATCACCTCCACCTCGGGCGCGAGGCTGATGTCGAGGTTGTGGCGTCGCGCGAGGTCGAGCGCCGCCCGGTTCGCGCCGTCGAGCGCCAGGATCTCGCGCACGTACTGCTCGGCCTGCGACGGATCCACGCGCGCGGTCAGCTCGACCATGCGGACGAGCTCGGCGATCGCGTCGGCCTCGCGGCCTTGCGACAGGTAGACGTCCTTCAGCCGCTCGCGCGCCTCGAGGTTGTCCGGATCGATCACGAAGACGCGGCGCAGGTGCTCGACGGCCTTCTGGTGCAGGCCGTACTTCACGTAGACGTCGGTCTCGGTGAGGATCTTCGCGATCTCGTCGGCGTGCTCCTCGCCGGCGGGCGTGCTCGCCGCGCGTGCCGGGATCGGCTCGTCGAGCTCGAGGTCGGCGGCGAAGTCGTCGTCGCTCGCGGGGCGCGCCACCGCGCCGGGCGCCGGCGATGCGTCCTCGGCCAGCGCGCCGCCGTCGTCGTCGGGCAGCTCGAACTGCTCCTCGAGCGCGCGCGCGTCGAGGAGCGGCGTCGCGCCGGTGAGCCGCGGGTCCTGCTGGCGCAGCGCGGGCACGCCCTCGGTCAGGTTGAAGCGGGCGCGCGGCTCGCCGGCCGGCGGACGCGGCGCCGCACCGGGCAGCGGCGACGGGGCAGGCGCCGGCGCCGGCACCGCCGCAACGACCGCCGCCGGCTGCTTGCCCGCCGCCAGGTACGCGGTCGCGTCGGCGTCGCCCGGCGCGATCATCAGGATCTTGCGATAGACCTCCTCGGCCTTCACGCGCTGGCGCGTCTCGTCGAGGATGCGGGCCAGCTCCTTCAGGACCGAGACCGTCTTGCCCTTCTGGTCGAGCGCCTGGAACGCCTGCGCGAGCAGCGCCAGCGTGTCGACGTCGCGCGAGTCCGCCTTGAAGCAGACCTGGAGCTTCTGCAGCGCGCGCCGCGGATCGTTGCGCTGAAGGTAGAGGCCCGCCAGCTCGCGGTTGAGCTCGCGGTGATCGGGCCGGTGCCACAGCAGGCGCTCGGCGACCTTGATGAAGTCGTCCTGCCGGCCCTGGCGCCGCATCTGGTCGCAGACGACGCCGAACTCGTTCACCGCGTCGTCGACCATCCCCTCCTTCGAGTAGAGCTCGGCGAGCTTGATGCGCGTGGCGACGTTCTGCGGGTCGAGCTCGACGAGCTGCCGGATCGTGTCGAGGGCCTCCTTGGTCTTGCCCTCGCGGTGGAAGTGGGTCGCGACCGACTCGAAGTGGACCATCGCGTCGGACATGAGGCCGAGCTGGCGGTACAGCTCCGCCAGCTTCAGGTGGACCTCGACGAGCCGCGGGTCGAGCTTGAGGATCTGCTTGTAGACCGCGACCGCCTTCGTGAAGAAGCCCTGGTCCTGGTAGAAGCGAGCGACCTTCAGGTACGTCTCGGTCGCCTCGGGCTTCTGGCCCTTCTTCGCGTGGAGATCTCCGATCTTGAGCCACACGCGGACGTCCTGCGGGTCCTCGCGGACGACCCGCAGGTACTCCTTGATCGCCTTCTCGATCTGGCCCTTGTCGACGAGCTTGCGGGCCGCGTCCATGACCTTTTCTTTGTTGAAGGCCATGACGCTACATCGCCCTCGGCGGCAGCCCACCGGGGCCCGAGGATCGTTCGAAGCGCAACATCAGGAGGGTACGTGCTGCGTGTCACCCCGGTCAAGAAAGGACTTCAATGATTGGGGAATCTTACAGCCCGAGCAGCCTAGCACCGCCGGTCGTGTCTGGCTTCTCCCGACGCGCGGGCGCCGGTGATCATCGGGGTATCCCCGGTCGCCGCCGCTGGCCCGTCGCCGCTCCCGTTCTCGCTCCGGTCAGTTGCGCTGTGCCGCGCGCTCGGCCAGGAACCTGGCGATGAAGCCGGTGTCGACCTCGCCGCTCCGGTACTGCGGCGAGTCCATCAGCCGCCGCAGGAACGGGATGTTGGTCCGCGGCCCCTCGATCACCATCTCGTCGAGGCACCGGCGCGCCCGGTCGATCGCGTGCGGCCGGTCGACATCGTGGACGATGACCTTCGCGATCATCGAGTCGTAGTTCGGCGGCACGACGTAGCCCTCGTAGAGGTGCGTGTCGACCCGCACGCCCAGCCCGCCGGGCAGGTGCAGCGCCGTGATCTTGCCCGGCCACGGCGCGAAGCTGTCCGGGTCCTCGGCGTTGATGCGCATCTCGATCGCGTGGCCGCGCGGCTTGCGCTCGGCGGTGATCGACAGCCTCTCGCCGGCGGCGACGCGGAGCTGCTCGCGCACGAGGTCGACGCTCTGCACCAGCTCGGTGACCGGGTGCTCGACCTGCAGCCGCGTGTTCATCTCCATGAAGTAGAAGCGGCCCTCGCGATCGAGGAGGAACTCGAGCGTGCCGGCGTTCTGGTAGCCGATCGTCGTGATGGCGCGGACCGCCGCCTCGGTCAGCGACTTGCGCGTCGCCGCCGGCAGCGCGACCGACGGCGCCTCCTCGATCACCTTCTGGTGGCGGCGCTGCAGCGAGCACTCGCGCTCGCCGAGGTGCATCGCGTTGCCGTGCTGGTCGGCGATGACCTGGATCTCGATGTGGCGCGGCCGCTCGCAGTACCGCTCCATGTACATGTCGGGGTTGCCGAACGCCGCGAGCGCCTCGGTGCGCCCGAGGTTCCACTCGTTCAGCAGGCGCGCGGGGTCGTGGATGATCTTCATGCCGCGGCCGCCGCCGCCGGCGGTCGCCTTGAGGATGACCGGCAGGCCGATCCGCTCGGCGTGCGTGCGCAGGTCCTCCTCGGTCTCGAGCGTGCCGCTGCCGGGCAGGATCGGCACGCCGGCGGCGCTCATCGCCGCGCGCGCCGAGATCTTGTCGCCCATGAGGCGCATCGCGGCGGGCGGCGGGCCGATCCACACCAGGTTGCACTTGGCGCAGACCTCCGCGAACTCGGGATCCTCGCTGAGGAAGCCGTAGCCGGGGTGGATCGCGTCGGCGCCGGTGATCTCGGCGGCGCTGATGATCTGCGGGATGTTGAGGTAGCTCTGCCGCGACGGCGCGGGGCCGATGCAGACCGCCTGGTCGGCGAAGCGGACGTGGAGCGCGTCGGCGTCGGCGGTCGAGTAGACGGCGACCGACTTGAGGCCCATCTCGCGCACCGCGCGGATGACCCGCAGCGCGATCTCGCCGCGGTTGGCGACCAGGACCTTCGAGAACATCGACGCGGTCCTAGGCCGGAGCGATCGTGACCACGGTCGCGTTCACGCGACCGCGATCCTGAAGAGAGGTTGGCCGTACTCGACGGGCGCGCCGTCCTCGGCGAGCACGCCGACGATCGTGCCGGCGACGTCGGCCTCGATCTCGTTCATCAGCTTCATCGCCTCGATGATGCAGAGCACCTGGCCCTTGCCGACCTTGTCGTTCACCTTCGCGTACTCGGGCGCGTCCGGGTTCGGCCGCCGGTAGAACGTGCCGACGAACGGCGACGTCACCAGGTGGGTCTTCTCCTCGGCGGCGGCGGCGACCGGCGGCACCGCGAGCGCGGCGTTCGACGCGCCGCCGCCGGCGGAGGCCATCGGCATCGTCGGGACCGGGATCGCCGGCATCGACATCGACGGCATCGCGCCGAGCTGCGGCGACGGCATCGAGATGCTCGGCATCGTCGGCATGGCCTGCAGCTGCGGCGGCAACGCCGGCATCGTCACCGTCGCCACGCCGCCGCGCCGCAGCGTGAAGGTGACCTCGGGCGTGTCGACGATCAGCTCGGTGAGCCCGTGGTCGGCGACCGCGGCGGCGAGGCCGCGCACGACGGCGACCAGGTCCTCGGGCGGACCGGCGGACGCGGCCGCGCCGTCGACCTCGTCGGGCGCGCCGGTGTCGGACGGACGCTTGCGGGGGGGAGGAGCGGTAGGACCCTTGCGACCGGTGGCCATGGTGCTCTCGTCGGTGGCGCCGATGGCCGGGTGGCCGATCAGGCGCGCTTACCTTCCACGATGTCGAGCGCGGCGTCCAGTCCCAGCCCGTAGCTTCGGGCGCCGAAGCCGCAGATCTGTCCGACGCAGCGCGCCGCCGTGATCGACTGCTGGCGGAACGGCTCGCGGGCGTGGAGGTTCGACAGGTGGACCTCGATCGTCGGCAGGCCGACCGCCTCGATCGCGTCGCGGATCGCGACGCTCGTGTGCGTGTAGCCGCCGGGGTTGATGACGATCGCGTCGAACCGCCCGCGCGCGGCCTGGATCGCGTCGACGAGCGTACCCTCGACGTTCGACTGCACGGTCGCGATCTCGGCGCCGCGGGCGGCGGCGCGGCGGACCAGCGACGCGTCGATCTCGGCGAGCGTCGTGGTGCCGTAGACGGCAGGATCGCGGGTGCCGAGCAGGTTGAGGTTCGGCCCGTGCACGATCAGGACGCGCGGGCGACGCGGCGGCGGCGACGCGGCGGACGGGGCCGGCTTCGACCTGCCGCCGCGCGGGCGCGCGCTCACAGTTGCGCGGTGAGCTGCGGCACCGCGAGCCGCATCAGGTAGCGGCACTTGCCGAAGTTGCCCTCGGGCGCCATCGCCACCGCGACGAAGTACTGGTTCGACAGCATGCGCGACACGAGCACGAGGCGGTCGGCGCGCACCGAGAACTCCTCCATGCCGCCGAGCTTGAGGGTGTCGGACGCCTTCACCGCCTGGCCGAGGATGAAGCTGAACTCCATGGCCACCGTCGTGATGTCGACGCGGTCGGGCTGCCGCGAGTAGGAGTCCACGGCGATGCCGTCGAGCCCCATGATGATGGCGCCCAGACCGCCATCGACGTTGTCCACGACCTTCTTGAGGGTTTCGGCGAACAAGGTTGCACCTCGGCCACGGGATGAAAGGGCCCACCGGCGCGGTGGCGCCGCAGGCGGTCGCCGTTATAACACGGTCGCGCGGAGCCCCGACCGGCGCGGGCCTACAACTCGATCTGGTGCGCGGGGCAGACGTCGGGCGGCGGCTCGTTGATGCCGTCGCTGCAGTGCATGCCCGCGGGCGGCGGCTGGTCCATGCAGTCGACCTCGAGCTCGTCGGGATCGACGCCGGTGCAGCAGTCGAGGTGGCCGTCCTGCAGCGCGTTGCACGCGCCGCCGGTGCCGAACACCGCGGTCGACGACAGGTCGGTGCAGGCGCCGAGGTGGCTGACGACGCAGTCGTCGCAGACCTCGACCGGGAAGTGGAAGACGTTCGACTCGATGTCGCTGCCGCCGCGCGTGCCGGTGAACTGGAGCTTGACGTCGAGGAGCGTGTGGGCGCCCGGCGCGTGGGCGAGCGCCTGGTCGATCTTCGCGATCAGCTCGCCGGGCACCGCCTGGAACGGGAAGACGGCGGTGCCGGCGTTCGGCTCGACCGGGCCGGCCATCGGCGCGAGGAAGCGGGTGAGCCCGTCGGTCTCGAGCTGCGCCTGCGTGTCGGCGTCGAACAGCTTGTCGTCGTAGAAGGTGATCGTGACGTGGGCGCCGGTGACGAAGACGGTCTTCGGCGTCGCCGACTCGCCGTCGGCGAGCGTGATGTCGTTGCGCAGCTCGGGCGCGAGCAGGTAGCCGGTGCCGGCGTCGGACTCGATGAGGCCCGAGGCGACGAAGAGGTCGCCGCCGGCGGTGAACGTGCAGCCCGGGTCGGGCGGCACCGCCTTCAGGACGGTGAGCCCGGAGTCGGCGCCGTCGTCGACACAGGCGCCGACTCCGAGCGCGAGCGGCAGGAGCGAGAACAGCACGGGGCGCAGCGTCGACAGGCTCATGACCATCTCCTCGTCGAGAAACAGCGTAGCAAGGTTCGCATCACGGTCGCAAAAAGTCGGCGAGCGCCCGGGGTAGCAGCTCGACGACGCGGCAGGCGCCGGGGGCGGCGCAGGCGATGAAGCCGAGGTGGGTGCCGCGCCGCTTCTTGTCGACACCGACCCGGGCCAGCACGGCCGGGGTGACGCGGGCGTCGAGGTCGGCCGGCAGGCGGGTGGCGCGCAGGGCCTGCGCGATGCGCGGCTCGAGGTCGGCGGGCGCGAGGCCGAGCCGGTGCGAGACGCGGGCGGCGGCGACCAGGCCGAGGCCGACCGCCTCGCCGTGGAGCAGGGCGCCGCCGGCCTCGGTCTCGAGCGCGTGGCCGAGCGTGTGGCCGAGGTTGAGCAGGGCGCGCTCGCCGCGCTGCTCGCGCTCGTCGCGGCTGACGATGGCGGCCTTGAGCGTGGCGCACCGCTCGACCACCGCGGCGAGCGTGGGCGGCGGCGGGGCGGCCGTGGCGGCCCAGGCGGCGTGCGCCTCGACGTCGCGCCAGAGCGCCTCGCCGTCGAGCAGCGCGTACTTCCACAGCTCGCCGAAGCCGGCCCGGCGCTCGCGCGGCGGCAGGGTGGCGAGCGTCGGCAGGTGGGCGACGACCCGGCGCGGCTGCCAGAAGGCGCCGACCAGGTTCTTGCCGGCCGGCAGGTCGACCGCGGTCTTGCCGCCGATCGCGGAGTCGGTCATCGCCACCAGCGTCGTCGGCAGGTGGACGACGTCGAGGCCGCGGTAGAGCGTGGCGGCGACGAAGCCGGCGAGGTCGCCGACGACGCCGCCGCCGAGGGCGACGATCGTCGAGGTCCGGTCGAGGCCGGCGGCGACCAGCTCCTCGGCGACCGCGCCGTAGGTGGCGAGCGACTTGGAGGCCTCGCCGGGGGCGATCGTCGTGACGTGGACGGGCGCGGAGGCCGGGCCGCCGGTGGCGGTGCGGATCGCGTCGACGGCGGCGCCGACCCACGGCGCGAGGTTGGCGTCGGTGACGAGCGCGACCTGGCCGGGGGCGAGCGCGCCGGCGAGGCCGTCGGCGAGCGGCCGATCGTCGACGACGAGCGGATACGACCGCTCGTCGAGCGCGACCCACGGCGTCGCGCGGCCGAGGGCGTCGG
>DASZXE010000177.1:0-2613 GCA_035546475.1 Kofleriaceae bacterium | reverse complement strand
GCCACCCCCGCCTCGTGGCGCAGGCGGTCGGCGAGCGGCGCCGCGTCGAGCCGCCGGCCACCGACGCCGTCGGCGGGCGCCACCGAGACCACCGGCGCCAGCTCGCGCCAGCGCACCACGCCGGCGCAGGTCGCCGCGTCGTCGGCGCCGCGGCGCAGGCGCAGGGCGAGCGGCCGCGCCGCCGGCCAGTTCATCCGCACGATGCTGATCACGAGCCGGAACCAGTCGTGGTGGAGCGCGTCGCCGGCGTCGGCGCCGACGTCGAGCTGCAGCAGGTCGAAGCCGGCGAACGCCGCCCGCCAGGTCGCGTCGCGCAGGTCGTCGAGCGCGCGCGGCCGGGCCAGCTCGACGCAAAGGTCGATCGCGCAGCGCGCGTCGCTGCGGCCGTGGACGAACTCGACGATGCGCCGCCACGCGACCGCCTGCTCGTCGGTCGCGATCGCGGCCGCCGCGCCGTCGTCGGGCGTGTGCACCCAGGTCGGCTCGGTGAACACCAGCGCCGCGCCGCCCTGCGCGCGCGCGCCGAGGAACACCAGGTGATCGTCGCCGACCACGCCGCGCTCCGCCGCGTGCAGCGGCCACGGCGCCAGCGCGATGCGGCCGGGCAACGGCAGCCGGTCGAGCTGCGTCGGCACGTGCGCGGGCGCCGGCACCGTGCCGCCGAGGCCCGCCTCCGCCGCGATCACGTCCTCGACCGCCTCCGCCAGCGCCGGATCGCGCCGCTGCATGCTCGCGTGGCTGACCCGCAGGCTGCGGGTCAGGAGGCTGTAGGCGAACTGCACCGGCGGCAGCTCGAGGTAGCGCTCGGTCCCCTCGAACCACTCGAGGCTCGCCTGCGCCGCCGCCTGCAGCGCCTCGACGTCGGGCCGCCGGCGCGCCTCGTACGCGGCGAGCGCGGTCTCGACGGCGACGCCCGGCCCCGGCACGCCCGCCTCGACGAGCGCGTCGCGCAGCGCGATCGCGTCCTCCATCGCCAGCTTGGTCCCCGAGCCGATCGAGAAGTGCGCCGTGTGGGCCGCGTCGCCCATCAGCACGACGTTGCCCGCGCGCCACGATCGGTTGCGCACCGTCGGGAAGCTGCGCCAGATCGACCGGTTCTTGATCAGCCGGTGGCCGCCGAGGTGATCGACGAACAGCCGCTCGAGGATCGCGATCGTCCGGTCCTCGTCGTCGACGGTGAAGCGGGCCGCCTCCCACGTCTTCGGCGTGCACTCGACGATGAACGTCGACCCGGTCTCGCTGTACGGGTACGCGTGCACGCGGAAGAGGCCGTACGGCGTCTCGAGGAAGATGAAGGTGAACGCGCGGTACGGCACCGTCGTGCCCAGCCAGACGAACCGGTTGGGCCGGACGTCGACGTCGGGGCCGAACGCGTCCGCCCGGGCCGACCGCACCCACGAGCCGACGCCGTCGCAGGCGACGATCAGGTCGGCGCCGGCGACCTCGTCGAGCGACTTGATCTCGCACTCGAACAGCACGTCGACGCCGAGCTCGCGCGCGCGCGCCTGCAGGATGAGCAGGAGCTGCTTGCGCTCGAGCCCGCAGAAGCCGTGGCCCGTCGAGGTGAAGACGTGATCGCGCCAGTGGGTCTCGATCGCGTCCCAGCGCGCGAAGTGGCGCGTGATGTCGCCGTGGCTGACCGGATCGGCGGCGGCGAGGTGGCCGAGCGTCGCCTCCGAGAAGACGACGCCGAAGCCGAAGGTGTCGTCGGCGCGGTTGCGCTCGAAGACCGTCACCCGGTGGTGCGGATCGGCCAGCTTGAGCAGGATGCCCAGGTAGAGCCCGGCCGGCCCGCCGCCGATGCAGACGGTGTTCACACCTCGAAGCTACCCGACTTGCCGGTGGAGGTGCGCGGCCCGGCGGTCGCGCTTGGGGTACGGTTGGCCCGTGGAGATCCGGGTCGGCACCAGCGGCTTCGCCTATCCGCAGTGGCGCGGCCGCTTCTACCCCGACGACCTCGACGACGAGGCGATGCTCGGCTACTACGCCGCGCGGCTGCCGGCGGTCGAGATCAACAACACCTTCTACCGGATGCCGAAGGCGGACGTCGTCGCCCGCTGGCGCCAGCAGGCGGCGCGGCCCGACTTCACGTTCGTGTGGAAGGCGTCGCGGCGCATCAGTCACCAGGCCAGGCTGAAGGCCCCCGACGCGCACGACTCGATGGCGTACCTCTACAAGGTGGCGGCCGCGCTCGGCGACCAGCTCGGGCCGGTGCTGATCCAGACGCCGCCGTACCTCGAGAAGGACACCGGCCTCCTGCGCGAGTTCCTGGCCGCCGCGGTGCCGCCGGGGCGCGCAGTGGCGTTCGAGCTGCAGGGCGCGCACTGGGACGGCGACGACGTCGATCAGGTGCTCGGCGATCACGGCTGCGCGCGCTGCGTGGCGGACAAGGACGACGGCAGCGCGCGGCTGGTGCGGACCGCGTCGTGGAGCTACGTGCGCCTGCGCAAGGACGACTACGGCGAGGCCGAGCTCGCGAGCTGGCTCGAGCGCGTGCGCGCGCTCGGCGGCGACCGCGCCTGGATCTTCTTCAAGCACGAGGAGACGGCGCGCGGCGTCGAGCTGGCGATGGCGCTGCAGGCGATGGCCGGCCCGCCGCCCGCCTCGACGGCG
>DASZXE010000176.1:0-8689 GCA_035546475.1 Kofleriaceae bacterium | reverse complement strand
CACGCCGCCGCTGCGCGAGGGCCGCCGACCCGCTCGCGCGGAGCCGACCGCCGTCGCCGCGGTGACGTCGATGCTCGCGGCCTCGCCCACCGCCACGACGACCGCGCCGGAGCCGGCGCCGACCGCGCCGTCCACGGCCGTGACGGCTCCCGCGCCGCCCACCGCGCCCGCGCCTCTGCCGACCGCGCCGACGACCTCGCCGACGACCTCGCCGACGACCTCGCCTCCTGCCCCGACCTCGCCGCCCGCCCCGGCCGTCACGCCCGCACCGCGCCTCGAGCCCGCGCCGGTCATCACCTCCGCGCGCGTCGCCATCAGCGGCCTCGACGTCCAGGGCTCGCTGTCGTCGGGGCAGGTCCGCCTCGTCGCCGAGCGCCTGCAGGGCCCGCTCGCCGCCTGCTACGGCCCCGCGGTCACCCACGCCGGGCGCTCGCCGGCGACCGCGGTCCACGTCCGCCTCGTCCTCGACGAGGATGGCCACGCCCGCGACGTCAGCGCGGGCGGCGCGGCGGTGCCCGGCCTCGACGCCTGCGTCGCCGGCGTCGTCCGCGGCGCGCGCAGCTCGGTCCCGCCGGACGTCGGCACCGTCAAGGTCACCTTCACCGTCGGCTTCGAGCCGGAGCCGCGGTGAGCGCCCGCGCTCCGCTCCTGGCGGCGCTCGCCGGCGCCGCGGCGGTGACCTCCGCCGGCTGCCTGGGCCCGCAGGTCGGCGACGAGCCCGGCACCGGCGACGCCGTGCTGCCCGCCGGCTCCGTCCTCCCCTCCGTCGACGACGATCCGGCGCTCGCCGACCAGATCGCCCGCTTCGATGGCGTCGACGCCCTCATCCCCCGCATCAGCGGCTTCGCCGCCGGCGCGCCGATCCACACCTGGGACTTCGGCCCGGCGCCCGACTTCGCCGCGCCGGTCTACTTCGTCGTCCGCCACACCGCCGACGGCTTCGAGCCGGTCGGCCACCCGTCGCTGGTCGACTCGCTGCCCGGCGACCCCGGCTACTCGCCGTACTGGATCGCGTACCTCGTCTTCGTCACCGACGCCTACGCGGGCGAGGTCATCCCGTCGGTGGCCGCCATCGACGAGGCGGTCGCCCGCGGCCTGGTCGAGCGGCCGATGGTGCAGCCGTTCGCCGTCGACTGCCCGATCGTCGCGTCCGACGTCCGCCTCGAGCTCGGCGCCGGCCAGCCGCCGCTCGCGCCGCCCAGTCACTTCAACGTCAAGGGCCGCACCGCCGCCTACTACGACCTCGGCCTGATGGCGCTCGACGGCGTGCGCGTCCCCGAGACGACCCGCTACCTCGTCCGCCGCGAGGGCGGCGAGCCGCTCAGCGAGCCGGTGCGCGGCATCGACATGACCGGCGACGGCGACCTCACCGACTCGAACGACATCTACGACGTCACGCCCGGCGCGCCGGCGCCGACGCCGCGCTGCCGCACCGTGACGGTCGCCGTCCCCGCCGACACCCGCTCGATCGACACCACCTCCGACGAGACCATGGCCGATCTCCGCGATGCCCGTCAGCTCTTCGCCCCCGGGCCGGTCGCCGGCACCGTGGTCGCCTACGCCGTCACCGACGAGGTCCGCCACTGCGTCGTGCAGCACGAGGACGGCTCGCCGTGATCCGGCCCGGGCTCGCGCTCGCGCTGGCAACGCTCGCCGCGTCCGCCGGCTGCATCGACTCGCTCGATCCCGACGTCGGCCTGCCGCTCCACCCGGCCTGCACCGACGTCGACTCCGATCCGGCGACGGCCGTCTCGTACCACCGCGATCTCGAGGCCGGCATCTTCAGCGAGTACCACTGCACGAAGTGCCACACCGCGGGCGGCGACACGCCGATCGGGCTGCTCGTCGGCGGCCTCGACCTCGGCAGCTACCAGGGCCTGCGCCAGGGCGGCGCGCAGTCGGGCGCGCAGGTCGTCGTCCCCGGCCAGCCGTGCGAGAGCGCGCTCTACCGCAAGGTCGTCGCCGGGCCGCCGTTCGGCGCGCGCATGCCGCAGGACGGCCCGCCGTTCCTCGAGGCCGACGACGTCCAGCTCATCGTCGACTGGATCGCCGAGGGCGCCCGTGAGGACTAGCCGCGCCGCGCTCGCGTGCGCCGCGCTCGCCGCCGCCGCGCTCGGCACGCTGACCGCGGTCGCCGGCGCCGGCGCCGACGACGGCCGCAACTTCGCCGGCTCGGTGCAGCTCGACTACCTCGCGGTGCCGACCGAGCGGCTCGCGCGCGACCAGGCGTTCGACGGCGCCACCGTCGAGCTGTCGCTCAAGATGACGCAGGACTTCGGCCACGACGTCACCTCGGCGGTGAAGATGTGCGTCGCCTGCCACGGCCTCGAGGTCGGCATGGCCTACTTCGATCTCCGCTTCTCCGACGAGGCGACGATCCGCGTCGGCCGGTTCACGCCGCTGTTCGGCAGCTTCCCGCTCCGCCACGATCCGGCGAACCACCGCACGAGCGACAAGCCGCTGCCGTACGACATGGGCCGCATGCTCCACCTGCGCGACTGGGGCGAGGGCATCCTGCCGGCGCCGTGGGTCGACAACGGCGTGCAGCTCTCGGGCACGCACTTCCTGGCCCATGGCCAGCTCGACTACGCGGTCTACGCGGTCAGCGGGCCGAAGGGCCCGGCCGACGGGCTCGACTTCGACTACACGCTGTCGCGGTCGGGCGAGCGCTACTACGTCGACAACAACTCGCAGCCGTCGGTGGGCGCGCGGCTCGGCGCCAGCCTCGAGCCGGGCGACGCGACGACGATCACCGTCGGCGTCTCGGGCATGGCCGGCCACTACGATCCGGACGCGCGGCTCGGCTTCGCGATCGCCGGCGCCGACCTGGTCTTCCGCCACGGGCGCAGGTTCCTGCGCGCCGAGTACCTCGGCCGATGGACGCAGATGTCGCTCGGCGACGATCCGGCCGGCCGCTTCAAGTACGGCCCCGGCGCCGGCGGCACCTACGACGACTTCAACCGGCGCGACGGCTTCTACGTCGAGGGCGAGCTGCCCGCCGGCCCGGTCGACCTGATCGCGCGCTGGGACGGCCTGCGCCGGCTCGGCAACGTCGCGGCGACGAGCACGCTGCGCTCCGACAGCGTCGTCCTGCGCTACACGCTCGGCGCCGCCATCCTCATCCGCGGCGGCCTCCGCCTCAAGACCAGCATCGAGGCCTACGACTTCTCCGATTACGACGACGAGCTCGCGTTGCACCTCGGTATCGCCGGCCCATTCTGATCCGCAGATCAGGCAGACCCCGGACCACGGACGCGAACCTCCGACGTCCCAGCGTCATGGTTGATCGCTCGCTGACGCTCGCTGGGGGCACCTCGGCATCGCCGGCCCGTTCTGAGCACGTGAGCAGGCAGACCCCGGGCCACGGACGCGAACCCCGGACGTCCCGGCGGCATGGTCGATCGCTCACTGGCGCTCGCTGGCGCTCGCTGGCGCTCGCTGGCGCTCGCCGGGGGACGACCAGTTCGCGCTGCACCTCGCATCGCCGGCCCGTGCTGACGATCGGCGGCGGGCGGCCCGGGCGGCCCGGGCGGCTCAGGCGCCGGCGAGGACGACGTCGATCGCGCGGGCCATCTGGGCGTCGAGGCCGGCGGCGTCGGACAGGCCGGCCGACCAGCCGACCAGCGTCGCGAACCAGATCTGCAACAGCAGGAAGGCGGCGACCTGCTCGCGCTCGGTCAGCGGGCGCACCGCGAGCTCGGCCGGCGCGAGCGCGCCGACCCCGCGCAGGCACGCGAGCACCATGCCGACCATGCGGCCCTGGTGCTGCACGACGTGGCGCGCCGACTCCGGCCCCGACGCCATCGCCCGCAGCACCGCGCGCCCGTAGCCGGGCTTGTCGATCATCTGGTGGGTCGCGCGCCCGAAGAACTCGACGAGCCGCTCGCGCTCGGTCGCGCCCGCCGGCGGCCGCGCGCGCACGTCGACCTCGAGCGCCTCGCTGCGGCGCGCGCAGTCGGCCGCGAGCAGCGCCTCCTTCGACGGGAACCGCTTGTAGAGCGTCGCCAGCGCCACGCCGGCCCGCGCGGCGACGTCGCGCAGCCGCACCTCGTCGTAGCCGCCGCTGGCCGCCAGCTCCGCCGCCACGTCGAGGATGTCGTCCGCGGGATCCCGGATCGTCACGCCGCCGCCTTCCAGCCCACGGTCAGTTGGTCCAGGTCCCGTCGACGCACGCGAGATCGCGGCTGCCGAGCTGGAACGACAGGAACAGGCACATCTCGTCGGGGAACGTCAGGTCGCGGCTCGTCGTGTTGTTCCACGCGCAGGTCGTCGTCACCACGGTGCCGCGCGCGAGGTGCAGCGGCTGCGCGACCGTCGCCCGCGCGAAGTTCGGGTTCGACTGCCACTCGGGCGACCAGACCGGGTCGTCCTTCAGCACGGTCGGCTCGCCGCCGGGCGGCGTGATCGTCGTGCGGGTCGACACGCCGTAGTCGTGCATGTGGTTGGTGTACATCACGAGGTCGAGGTCGTCCTCCACGGTGCAGGTGATCTCGCGGCTGGTCGCGTGCTCGGCCGGCAGGTCGAAGTCGACCGTCACGTTGGTGAACAGCGTCACCGCCTTGCGGTCGGGCGACGCCGGCTCGAGCTTCACGTCGAGCCGCGTGGTGCCGACCTCGTCCTCGTCGGTCGCGTTCAGGTAGTGCGTGTTGATGTAGAGCGCGTCGCCCGCCGGCACGCGGAAGACCGCGCCCTCGGGCAAGCGGATCGCCTCGCCGCCCTCGCCGCCGACGCCGCCGAGGAAGCGATCGGTCACCTGATCGACCGCCCGCCAGTCGCGGGTGGTGCCGACCGGCTCGACGTCCGGCGTCGCGTAGAGGACGGCGTGGTGGCCGCCCGGGCCCTGCTCGCCGATGATGTCGACGACGTCCAGGTCCTGCGCGACCGGGCCGGCGACGTACTGCACCCACTGGCCGGACGCGCCGGCGGCCACCGGGATCGGCGTCGGCTCGAAGCGGACGTAGCCGTCGGGCGGGCCATCCTCGGGGGCCGGGTCGATGCAACCGGCGGCGGCACCGGCGATGAGCGCAGAGGCGAGCGAGAGGAGCGACGTGACGCGCGGCGTTGGGCTCATGGTGGCCCGCACTAGAACATGTTCTAGAAGATGCCTCAACTCCGACGAGAACATGTTTCAGTTTCAGGGCGGAAGCCGACCGAAGCGCGTGAAATGCAAAGCCCTCCGACCGCGATCTCGCGCACGCGATGGAGGGCTGGTTGCACGCGCCGCGAACGGCGATCCGGACGCTTGCAGGGTTGGCCAGAATGCCAACCCACTCGTCGATCGCCCGTCGATCGATCGGGTCCGGGGAGCCCGCCGTCAGCCGGCGCGCCCCCGCGGCCTTCTGGGCCTTCTGCGGGGAGGGGTTGGGTATGGAGCCCGATCTTCTTTGGTTCTCAGTTCGGGTTGTCGTTCACGACGCGGATCGTGTTGCTCTTGCCCCAGCCGACGCCGATCGAGAGGCTGATCGACGGGGTGTACTTGCTGTGGGTCTCGCCGTCGTTGAAGTCGCCGCTCGTGCTCGTGTAGAACGGCAGCGTCAGGTCGGCCTGGCCGAAGAACCGGATCGTCGACGAGCGGAACGCCTCGTAGCCGGCGAGCAGGTGACCCTGGAGGCCGCTGCCCGCGAACGCGTTGCCGTCGGAGTCGGCGGCGGCGACCCCGCCGTAGCTGAGCGCGGCGCCGTAGTACGGCGACGAGTCGGCGATCGGCTTCTGGTACCAGACCGCGCCGAGCCGCGGGTACGCGCCGGTCACGCCGACGCCGTCGCCGTCGTTGGCGATGAGGAACGACAGCGAGACGTCGAGCGCGAGGCGATCGAGCTCGTAGCGGTAGCCGAAGCCGAACGCGGGGCCGCGGTTGACGTGGCCGGCGAGCACCGCGCCGTAGCCGAGCGAGATGTACTTGAGGCCGTCGGCGGTCACCCGCCGCGGCGACGCCTGGTCGCGGGTGACGTTCGAGCGATCCTGGGCGCCGCCGCCGGTCTCCATCGGCGCGCCGGTCACCAGCGACTTCACCATCTGCGAGTAGACCGGCCCGAGGTCGTCGAGCGAGGTCGCGCGCGCCGTGCGCTGGCCGCGCGGGCCGGTCATCGTGACGGTGATCGTGTTGCCGAGCTTCACGTTCGAGACGGTGTAGGTCTCGGCGCACGCGCTGCCGGTGGCGTCGACGTTGACCTTCTCGCTGGCGAACGCCTGGAGGATCAGGGAGCGGGCGGCGGTGCGCTCGTTGTCCGCGAGGGTGTCGGTGCTGGCGTCGATGACGACGCAGACGCCGCCGCCGGCGGGCACCTGGGCGTGAGCGCGGGCCGACAGGGCGGCGACGAGGAGCAGGCTGGCGGTCGCGGACAGGACGAGACGGGTCGTGGTCATGGATCCTCCGGGAAGCGGGTACGGCACCGGGGCACCGGCGCAGGGACGGCCCTGTACCCTCGGCGGGCATCCTAGCAGCGTCGCGGGCCAGGATCGCGCCACGGGATGGTGAGACGTGTGCGCGTTGGTGCGCCCCGGCAGGTGTCCAACCTGCGATCGATCGCACACTCCGGGCCGGCAGCCGCGCCAGGCCCGGCCAGGCCCGGCCAGGCCCGGCCCGGCCGGGGTCAGCCGGGCACGACCGGCAGCCGCGTGCGCTCCTGCAGGGAGTCGTTGCCGACGCGGGCGGCGGTCGCCTCGACGTCGGCGACGCGGGCCGCCTCCCACGCCGGGTCGATCGCGTGGCGCAGGGTCTTGCCGGGCGCGACCGGGATCTGGCTCATCGCGTGCTCGGCGAGCGCGGTGATGGTGAGGCTCGGGTTGACGCCGAGGTTGGCCGGGATCATCGAGCCGTCGACGACGTAGAGGCCGGGGTGGCCGAACGCCTGGTGGCGGGTGTCGACCACGCCCAGGTCGGGCGAGCCGCCGATCACCGCGCCGCCGAGGATGTGGGCGGTGGTCGGGATGTCGAACAGCACCTCGAAGATGGACGACTTCGGGACGCCGTCGATCTTGCGGGCGAAGCGGCGCGCGACCTCGTTGCCGATCGGGATGTACGTCGGGTTCGCGGCGGTGCCGCGGCCGGGGACGCGGCCGGGCTCGCGCTCCGTGTCGAGCGCGCGCCGCCACAGGCGCCGCCACCGCCGGCGGAGGCCGAGCGCGATCGAGTTGTCGTGCGTCTGCATGACGAGGAGGAAGATGCCCCGCTTCGCGCTGCCGAACGGCCACAGCGTGCGGGCGAAGTCGATCGGGTGGCGGACGACGTTGCCGAGGTAGCGCAGCCAGCGCGGCACCCGGCCGCCGCCATCGGTGAGGAGCGTCGCGAGCGGGGCGAGCGCGTCGGAGCCGGCGCTGTAGCGGACGACCTCGACGTGGGTCGCCTCGTCGACGTGGATCGACGACGAGATGGCGATGCCGCGGTCGTAGCGCTCGCGCCGGCGGCGGGCCTTGACCGCGAGGATCGCCTCGCTGTTGGTGCGCACGGTGCGGCCGAGCGCGGGCGACAGGTTCGGCAGGCTGCCGCGCGCCTTCGCCTCGAGGAGGAGCTGGACGGTGCCGAGCACGCCGGCGGCCATCACGACGTTCCGCGCGCGCAGCACCTGGCGGTCGCGGGCGAACCAGGCGCCGCTGCGCACGTGGGTGATCTCGTAGCCGCCGCCCTCGAGCGCGCGGACGTCGACGACGGTGCGCATCGGCCGGACCTCGGCGCCGAGCTGCTCGGCGAACCAGAGGTAGTTGCGGTCGAGCGTGTTCTTGGCGTCGTACCGGCAGCCGACCATGCAGCCGCCGCAGCGGGTGCAGCCGGTGCGGGGCGGGCCGGCGCCGCCGAAGTACGGATCGTCGACGGTGCGGCCGGCGTCGCCGAAGTGGACGCCGACCGGCGTGGTGACGTAGCTGTCGGCGCGGCCGAGGTCGCCGGCGATCTCGGCGAGCACGCGGTCGGGCTCGCCCTCGTCGCGGTTCTGGGTGACGCCGAGCATGAACTGCGCGCGCCGGTAGAACGGCAGGAGCGTGCGCTTCCAGTCGGCGAGGTCGCGCCAGGCGGGCGCGTCGAAGAAGGCGTCGGGCGGCACGTAGAGCGTGTTGGCGTAGACGAGCGAGCCGCCGCCGACGCCGGAGCCGGACAGGACGAAGACGTCCGACAGGACCGAGAGGCGGAGGATGCCGAAGCACTTCGCGCGCGGCATCCACAGCGACCGGCGCAGGTTCCAGTTGGTGCGCGGGAACTCCGACGCGGCGAACCGGCGGCCGCGCTCGAGGACGCAGACCGAGTAGCCCTTCTCGGCGAGGCGCAGGGCCGACACCGAGCCCCCGAAGCCCGACCCGATGACGGCGTAGTCGACGTCGAACCCCATGCGCCCGATCGTAATACGGTGACGCGCGGTCGGCGACGTCAGAGGAGCGGCGACACCAGCCGCGCGCTCGCCTGCCCGAGCCGCGACCAGAACGACTGCTTCGCCAGGTCGTCGGCGGTCAGCTCGCGGCACGACGCGAGGTCCTGCTCGAACGCGGCCGCCAGCGCGCGGTTGGCCTCCTCGCCGAACAGGAGCGCCGCGACCTCGAAGTTGAGCCGGAAGCTGCGGTTGTCGAGGTTGGCGGTGCCGACGATCGCGAGGTCGTCGTCGAACACGCCGGTCTTCGCGTGGATGAACCGCGGCGTGTACTCGTAGACGCGCGCGCCCGCCGCGATCAGCTCCGGCACGTAGCTGCGCTCCGCCAGATC
>DASZXE010000175.1:0-6573 GCA_035546475.1 Kofleriaceae bacterium | reverse complement strand
ACGAGTTCTACGGGCGCAAGGTCGCCCGCCGGGTGACGCTGCTCGGCGCCGGCGCGATCGGGCTCGCGGTCGCGATCGTCCAACTCGCCAACCTGGCCCCATGGCCGCCGGCCGCCAGCGGCCCGGACTGGCTCGCGCACGGCAACATGACGCCCTTCGCATTCCAGAACGTCTTCATGAGCGCGGTGACGATCGAGCTCGCGTCGCTGGTCGCGTTCCTCACCGCCAACTACGTCGACATCAGCGTCTTCTTCGTCATCAAGAAGCTCACCGGCGAGCGCTTCCTCTGGCTGCGCGCGACCGGCTCGACGGTGGTGTCGCAGCTCATCGACACGATGGTCGTCATCGCGATCGCGTTCGGCCGGAAGCAACCCGGTGACGTGCTCGTCAACATGATCATCACGTCGTACGTCGTGAAGGTCGTGCTCGCCGTGGCGGTCACGCCGGTCATCTACGCGCTCCACGAGCTGCTCGAGAAGGCGTGGCACCTGCACCCGCTGCCGGCGCAGGTGGCGACCGGCGACGTCGGCGGCAAGCCGGGCGACGAGCAGGCGGAGCCTGTGCCCGCGACCGTGCCGGTGCCGGTGCCGGATAGCACGCGCGGCAACTGAAGGCCCCGAGCGCAGCTCGGGCCTGGGTTGTTCTGTGTGGAGATCGGGCTCGGGGTTCCCCCCGAGGCCGATCGATCGACGAGAGGTTTGGCATTCTGGCCGGCCGCGCGGCGCGCTACTCCCAGAAGCTGACGAGCGGGCAGTCCTTGATGCCGTAGGTCGCGGCGGCGTCGGTCAGCATCTTGCGGCGCGCGGCCTTGTCGTCGCCGAGCTTCGCGAATGCGCGCAGGAACGCGAGCCCCTCGTCGCTCTTGATGTTCTGGCCGAGCCACAGCGCGGTCATGCCCAGGTCGTTCGTCGTGCCGTCGCGCGGCGCGCCCGACAGCTCCACGGCGTGGCAGATCTTGTCGACCTCGCGCGCCATCACGCTGCTGTTGCGGCTGTCGGAGTCGCACGCGGAGGCGGCGACCGCGAGCGCGAGGACGGTGGGCAGGAAGGAGCGGCCGAGCGGGTACGTCACCGCGGCAGGATACCCCGCGCCGGATCTGGAAACCCGCCGGCCTTTCGTGCCATGAACGGGGAGGCGGCCCGAGCGCCGCGCGTCAGAAGGAGCCCCCATGGCCTACGTCGTCGCCGACCCGTGCGTGAAGTGCAAGTACACCGACTGCGTCGCGGTGTGCCCCGTCGACTGCTTCTACGAGGGCAAGAACTCCGTCGCCATCAACCCCGACGAGTGCATCGACTGCGGGGCGTGCGAGCCCGAGTGCCCGACCACCGCCATCTTCGAGGAGAGCGAGCTGCCGTCGAAGTGGGCCGTGTACAAGGACCTGAACGCGCTGGTCACCGGCGTCAAGAAGGCCGACGAGCTCAAGCTGCCCGCCTCGCTGCAGGACGCCGCCGGCTCGGCGGAGCCGTGGCCGAACATCACCGAGCAGAAGAAGCCGATGCCGGGCGCCGACGACGCCGCCAAGGAAGAGAACAAGCTCGGTCAGTTCGACTTCAGCGGCGCCTGAGGGCCGCCACCGCGGCGCACGACCGCGCGGACCCGCCCGTCGAGGGCTTCGGGCACCGCGCGGCCCGGCGCCGATGCCCGCTGCGGTGACGGCCGCCGGGCGCTCTTCCGGGCCCGATTGGGTGCTGTCGCTTCAGCCTGAGCCAACCGCGAGGGTTCACGAAGCCGACAGCACCCTCGGGCCCTCGATCACCGGCGGGGATCCATGTTCTTCGACGCCGACTACCTCGAGCGCGCGACGTTGCGAGACGGCACCGAGGTCGTGCTCCGGCTGGTGCGGCCCGACGACAAGGAGCGCCTGCGCACCGGCTTCGATCGCCTGTCGGCCGAGAGCCGCTACCGCCGCTTCTTCACCGCGAAGAACGAGCTGTCCGACGACGAGCTGCGCTACCTGACCGAGGTCGATCAGGTGCACCACGTCGCGATCGGCGCCACCAGCGCCGACGGCGCGCGCGGCCTCGGCGTGGCCCGCTTCATCGAGCTCGCCGGCGAGCCGGGCTGCGCGGAGGCGGCGGTCGCCGTCGCCGACGAGCTGCAGGGCCGCGGGCTCGGCTCGCTGCTCCTGCGCCGGCTGGTCGGCGCCGCCCGCGAGCGCGGCATCGACCGCTTCCGCTGCGAGGTTCTCGGCAGCAACGACGGCATGACCGGGCTCCTGCGCGCGCTCGCCCCCGAGGCGTCGTGCGAGATCGAGCAGGGCGTGATGCGGATGGAGTTCGTGCTGCCCGGCGCGGCGCCGCCGCACGCGCCGATCGAGCTGCCGCGCGAGACCGGCCTCTACCGGCTGCTGACGCTGATCGCGGAGGGCGCGATCGCGTGGCGCGCGCGCTGGCAGGCGATCGGCGAGCGGCTGCTGTCGGGCGGGCACCCCGACGCGGCCGCGAGCAGCGGTGACGAAGGAGGCCACCCGATCGAGACGGCGGCGGCCGCGGCGATCGACGATCCGGTCCACGACGAGCCGTCGTGACGCCCACCGCGCCGCCCGCGCCCGCGTCCGCGCCGGCGTCTCCCGCGCCCGCGCCTCCGCTCGTTCGTCCGCCGACCGGACGCTTCGCGCCGTCGACGACCGGGCTCGCCCATCCCGGCACGCTGCTGTCGGCGCTGCTCGTCTGGCTCGATGCCCGCGCGCTCGGCGGCCGCGCGCTGCTCCGCCTCGAGAACCTCGACGTCACCCGCTGCCAGCCCGGCTGGGCCGACGCGATGATCGACGACCTCGCCTGGCTCGGCCTCGACTGGGACGACGTCGTCGAGCAGTCGTCCCGCCGCGCCGATCACGAGGCGGCGCTCGACGCGCTCGCCGCCGCCGGGCGCCTCTACCCGTGCGGCTGCTCGCGCCGCGATCGCGAGGACGGCCGCCGCGCCCCCGACGGGAGCTGGGCCTACGCGAACACCTGCCGCGGCCGTGCGCTGCCGGCGGGCGGCTGGCGCGCCGCCGCCGAGCCGGTGCGCGCGCGCCTCGACGACGGCCGCCTCGAGCTCGTCGACGACGGCGGCCTCGACCTCTCGCAGGACCCGGCCGCGGAGCTGGGCGATCCGGTCGTGGTCCGCCGCGACGGCGTCGTCGCCTACCAGCTCGCGGTGGTCGTCGACGATCACGGCAGCGGCGTCGATCGCGTCGTCCGCGGCCGCGACATCGCGCCGTCGACGGCGACCCAGGTCGCGCTCCAGCGCCTGCTCGGCTGGCCGGCGCCGCGCTACCGCCACCACCTGCTGCTCCTCGCGGCGCAGGGCGACAAGCTCGCCAAGCTGCACGGCTCGATCCCGGCGACGATCCTGCGCGCGCGCCACCGCGGCGACGAGCTGTGCGGCCTCCTCGCCGGCGCGATCGGCCTGCGCCCCGACGCCGCGCCGTGCACGCCGCGCGCGCTGCTCGCCGACTTCGACTGGGCGCGCGTGACGTCCGTCGACCTCGTCGCCCGCTGGGAAGACGGCCTGGTGATCGAGCCACCCGAAAGTGGGACACTGCCGCCATGAAGCCGCGCGCCGTCCACCGCCTCGCCGCCGGCGCCCTGACCGTGCTCGCGTGCGGCGGGGCCGGCACCTGCGGTGGCGACGGCGGCGACGACGATGGGCCGGCCGGCGAGCCGCTCGCCGACTTCGCCTTCACGAAGCCGGACGGCTTCGCCGAGCTGGTGCCGACGACGACCGTCGAGCTCGCCTGGACGGTGTCGCCGTCGGACGCCGACAGCCTCGAGCTCGACGCCTTCGACGGCGACGAGCCGCCGATCGCGATCCAGCGGTTCTCGCTGGTGAGCGGCAGCTACGCGTGGGATGGCCGCAGCCCGGCCGGCACCGCGGCGCCGCCCGGCAACTACCGGCTGCGCGCGATCGCCCTCGGGCCCGCCGACGGCGAGGCCGCCCGCCTCGACGGCGACGCGACCCACCTCGTCGTCGTCCAGGGCGTGCGCTTCCGCGACACCACGCTCGCCTTCACCGGCGGGCAGGCGTCGCGCCAGATCGTGGTCGACACGACCGCCCGCTCGCCGGTCGAGCTGACGCTGGTGCTCGACCCCGACGTCGCCACCGACGGCGACGAGCTGCCGCTCCTGACCGCGACGGTCCCCGGCGAGTTCGCGTCGGTGGCGCGCACCTATCCGTTCACCGGCCACACCGCCGACGACCAGCCGATCGCCGGCGGCACCTACACGCTGGCCGCCGTGCTCCGCGCGCGCGACGGCGCGATCACCTACCGCACCGACGGGCCGACGCTGACCTGGACGCCTTGACGCCTCGCGCCGCGCGCGTCAGCTACCGACGCGATCGACGTGCGCGCTCTGGTGGTGCTTCGGCACCCGCAGCTCGGCCGCCCACGACGGATTGCCGTGGTCGTAGCGGCCGTGGTGCGTCCACGCATAGTCGGGATCGTCGGGCCGGTGGTCCATGTGGATGAAGTCTTCCTCGGGGTACCAGCCCAGCCCGAGGTGCGTGTGGTGCGTCCAGACGTAGTCGCGGACGTCCGTCGTCGGCACGCCGGGGATGCGGAAGTCGAACGCGCGTCCCTGCCAGTGGCGCGACGTGTGGCGGTCGAGCGCGCGGAACGCCGACACGTACTCGAGCGTCTTGCCCGGGTAGTGCGACGACACGTCGGCGATCATCGCGAGCAGCCCCTGATCGATCGCGTGCCGCTTCTGCGTGCGCTTGCAGCGGAACATGCGCTCGAGCGTGGCCTGCGTCCCTCCATCGATCGTGCCGTCGAGGCCGATCGTCACCGTCCGCCGCTCCTGGTGGTTGATGTCGAACAGCGGCACGTCGACCGTCTGCTCGCTCGGAGCCGCCGGCGTCTGGTCGGTGAGGGTCTGCGCCGCGTCCGTGACCACCGCGGGGTCAGCGGGCATCGACGAGATCCAGCCGACCGCGGCGAGCGGCAGGAGGGATGGGAACAGCATGGACGGGCAGCCTATCAACGGACGTGCCCGCGTGTGGGAAGAATCGTCATCGACGGGCCCTCGTGATCTCGGCGGGTTGCGATTTTGTCGACGGTCGGCGCGTTGTCTGGAGGTCAAAGTATCTCGCGGGCGGGCTGCCAGGCAGGCACGCCGCGGCGCCGCTCGCTTTCATCGGCTTTCGCCGCGGCGCCGGCGCTGGCGACGCCCGGGCGGCGCGTGTAGCGTCCTGGCAATGCGCCTGACCGAAGAGCACCAGCAGCTCCGCAAGACCGTCCACGACTTCGTCGCGAAGGAGATCAACCCGCACGTCGACGAGTGGGAGCGGGCCGGCGCGTTCCCGGCGCACGAGGTCTTCAAGAAGGCGGGCAACCTCGGGCTCCTCGGCATCCACAAGGAGGAGCGGTGGGGCGGCATGGGCCTCGACTACTCGTACGAGGCGGTCGCCGCCGAGGAGCTGGGCACCTGCCACTGCGGCGCGGTGCCGATGGCGCTCGGCGTGCAGACCGACATGGCGACGCCCGCGCTGGCGCGCTGGGGCACCGACGAGCTGCGCCGCGAGTTCCTGGTGCCCGCGATCGCCGGCGACGTCGTGACCGCGATCGCGGTCAGCGAGGTGAGCGGCGGCTCCGACGTCGCCGCGATCAAGACGTTCGCCCGCAAGGACGGCGACGACTACGTCATCAACGGCAGCAAGATGTGGATCACGAACGCGGCGCAGGCCGACTGGCTGTGCCTGCTCGCCGGCACCGGCGACGGGCCGGTCCACCTGAACAAGACGCTCGTCATCGTGCCGACGAGGACGAAGGGCGTGACGATCGGCCCGAAGATCGACAAGCTCGGCATGCGCGCGTCGGACACGTGCCCGGTCTACCTCGAGGACGTCCGCGTGCCGCAGCGGCACCGCATCGGCGCCGAGGGCATGGGCTTCATGATGCAGATGGTGCAGTTCCAGGAGGAGCGGCTGTTCGGCGCGGTGAGCGCGCTGAAGGGCATGGAGGGGCTGATCGACGCGACGGTCGCGTACTGCAAGGAGCGCTCGACGTTCGGCCAGGCGCTCATCGACAACCAGGTCGTCCACTTCAAGATGGCGGAGCTGCGCACCGAGGTGGAGCTCCTGCGCTCGCTCGTCTACCGCGCCGTCGAGGAGTACATCGGCGGCGCCGACGTCACGATGCTGGCGTCGATGGCGAAGCTGAAGGCGGGGCGGCTCACGCGGCAGGTCAGCGATGCGTGCCTGCAGTACTGGGGCGGCATGGGCTTCACGTGGGACAACGTCGCGTCGCGCGCGTACCGCGACACGCGGCTGCTCTCGATCGGCGGCGGCGCCGACGAGATCATGCTCGGGATCATCGCGAAGCTGATGGGCATCCTGCCGGGCAAGAAGAAGCGCTGACCGCCGCGCCCGAGCTCAGAGGGTTGGCCAGAATGCCAACCCTCTCGTCGATCGATCGGGCCCCAGGAGGACCTCGGGACCGATCTCCACACAGAACAACCCCGGCCCGAGCTGCGCTCGGGGCCTTGTATGTGTCCCACGTGGGCACCAAGGCGCAGCGCCAGGCCAAGAAAGTTGACCCGCGGCGAGCGCCCCGCCAGCGTGGAAGGCGGAATCTGGTTTCGGGAGAGGATC
>DASZXE010000174.1:0-3033 GCA_035546475.1 Kofleriaceae bacterium | reverse complement strand
CGGGCGGGATGCCCTCGACGGCGGCGCGCAGCTCGGCGTTGGCGGCGGCCGGATCGGCGGGCGGCTCGGGCGCATCGGCCTCCAGCTCGATGACCTCCGCCTCCTCGCCGGCCGCCTTCGCAGCAGCCGCCGCCGGCGGCGCCGCGCCTCCATCCCCCGCCGGCGGCCCGCTCTCGCTCACGTCTCGACGTAGCCGATGAACGGCAGGTTGCGATAGCGCTGCGCGATGTCGAGCCCGTAGCCGACCACGAACCGGTTCGGGATCGTGAAGCCGAGGTAGTCGATGTGCACCTCGCGCTCGGCCCGCTCCGGCTTGTGCAGCAGCGAGCACAGCCGGATCGACGCCGGGTTGCGCGTCGCCAGGTTCTGCATCAGGTAGTGCACGGTGTGGCCGGTGTCGACGATGTCCTCGACGACGAGCACGTGCTTCTCGGCGATCGGCCGGGTCAGGTCCTGCGTGATCTGCACGACCCCCGACGACTCGGTCGCGTCGCCGTACGACGCCACGCCGATGAAGTCGAGCGTGCACGGCAGCGCGATGTGCCGCACCAGGTCGGCCATGAAGATGATGGAGCCCTTGAGCACGCCGAGCACCACCAGGTCCTCGCCGGCGCCCATCGCCTTGTAGTCGGCCGTGATCTGCGCGCCCAGCTCGCGCACGCGCGCCGCGACGGTGGCGGCGCTGTGCAGCTCGATGAACGGCTCGTGCTCGCGGTTCCAGCCGGAGGCCGGCGCTTCGCTCATGCGCCGATGGTATCGGCCCGACCGGAGCGCCGCAATCGCGGGGCGGCGCGGTAAGCTCGGCGGGATGGTCGCTGCCGCACCCGATCTCGAGACCCAGCTCGCCGCCACGCTCGCGGAGGTGCGCACCGAGATCGACGTCCCGCGGCGGCGGCGCATCTTCTGCAACCGCAACCTGCGCATGGACCAGGTCGAGCTCATCGGCTTCGACATGGACTACACGCTCGCCCTCTACCACCAGGAGCGGCTCGAGCAGCTCTCGATCACGCTCACCCTGGCCAAGCTCGTCGAGAAGCACGGCTACCCCGACGAGATCCGCGCGCTCCACTACGACTCGCAGTGGGCGATCCGCGGCCTGATGGTCGATCGCCAGCTCGGCAACGTCTTCAAGATGGACCGCCACAGCCACGTCGGCCGCTGCTTCCACGGCTTCCGCAAGCTGACGTCGGCCGAGCGCAAGCAGCTCTACCGCAACGAGAAGATCAACCTGTCGTCGGACCGCTACGAGTGGATCGACACGCTGTTCGGCCTGCCCGAGGCGGTCATGTACGTGACGATCGTCGACTGGTTCGATCGCAACCGGCCGGGCGAGGCCGACTACGACAAGCTGTTCGGCGACATCCGGCTGTCGATCGACGAGGCCCACCGCGACGACACGCTGAAGTCGGTCATCCGCGCCGAGCCGGACGCCTACATCGTCAAGGACCCCGACCTCGCCGAGACGCTCCACAAGCTGCGCAGCTCGGGCAAGAAGCTCTTCCTCTGCACCAACTCGCTCTACGACTACACCGACGCGGTGATGAGCTTCCTGCTCAACGGCCAGCGCACGCCGTACCCGAGCTGGCGCAACTACTTCGACGTCGTCATCGTCGGCGCCGCCAAGCCGGCCTTCTTCAACGAGCAGCGGCCGTTCGTCGCGCTCGACCCGGCCACCGGGCGCGCGCTGCCGTCGGAGGTCAAGCAGTTCAGCCGCGACCGGGTCTACCAGGGCGGCAACGTGCTCACCTTCGAGGAGCTCACCCACATCCGCGGCGAGAACGTCCTCTACATCGGCGACCACATCTACGGCGACATCCTGCGCCTGCGCAAGCAGCGCACCTGGCGGACGGCGATGGTGATCCAGGAGCTCGACCGCGAGATCGCGGTGTCGGAGCGGCTCGAGGGCCAGATCCGCGACCTCGACCTGCTCGACCGGCGCCATCGCAACCTCGAGTCGGAGATCGACTTCCAGGCGCTGCGGCTCAAGCGGCTGCAGCGGCTCGCCGAGGAGGCGAACGCGGTGACCGCGGCGAACCTGATCGCGCCGCCCGCGCCGTCGGTGGCGGCGATCGCGGCAGGCGCCAGCATGATGGCGACGCCGACCAGCGCGGCGCCCCTGACGCCGGTGACGGCGACGCTCGCCGCGAGCTTCACGGCCGCGCAGGGGGCGCTGCACGGCGCGCCCGGCGGCTTCGGCCTGCCGGAGCCGGTGGCCGGCGAGCCCGGCCCGTCGTCGGCGCGCGCGCTGCCGACGGTGAGCGCGGGGTTGCGCTCGCGCATCGAGGACGCGCGCCGCCAGATCAAGACGCACGTCGACGGGCTGCGTGACCGCGCGCGGATGATGGGGGAGGAGGTCGAGATGCTCGAGGACGCGACCGAGCGCGCGTTCAATCCGTACTGGGGCTCGATCCTGCGCGAGGGCAACGAGGGCTCCCGGTTCGGCGAGCAGGTGGGCGACTACGCGGATCTCTACACGTCGCGCGTGTCGAACTTCCTGTCGTACTCGCCGCTCCGCTACTTCCGCGCCCCGCGGCGCGCGATGCCACACGAGCTGTGAGAACCAAAGAAGATCGGGCTCCATACCCAACCCCTCCCCGCAGAAGGCCCAGAAGGCCTCGGGCGCGCGCCTCGGCGCCGTGCGGCGCCTGACGATCGGTGACGGAACCGCGCGCGCAGCCGCGTGGATGCACGCTGGCCAACCCGGTGAGCTTCAGCGCGGGCGCTCCATCGCCGGCGTCTCGACGAGGACCCGGTGGACCGGCTCGGACGCGGGGACGTCGATGCCGCTGCAGTGGATCTCGAGCGCGTCGAAGTCGTGGACGGTCTCGAGCAGGCGCGGATCGCGGATGTCGTTGCCGAACGGCAGCACGCAGACGGTGACCGGCCCGGGCGGCACGCCGGGGATCAGGAGGCGCAGGTCGTCGGGCTGGACGTCGGGCGCGGCGGCGGTGGCGGAGGCTGCCCGCGCGTCGGCGGGCACAGCGGCGCCGGGCGACGCAGGCCCAGGCGCGGGCGCGGCGGCGGGCGCCGACC
>DASZXE010000173.1:0-12934 GCA_035546475.1 Kofleriaceae bacterium | reverse complement strand
CCGGCCTCCACCTTCGCGACCAGCCGATCGATCAGGTCCGGATCGTGCGGGATCTCGAAGCCGGGGCTGGCCGGCTGGCCCGGGTGCGGGCCAGCGAGCAGGTAGTCGCGCGAGAAGAGCTGCTCGAACACCTTCGACTGCGCGTCGGTGGCGGCGACGTCGGTGAGCGCGGCGACCGCGGCCCGCTCGATCTTGTCGCCGAGCACCGCGTCGCCGGGGCAGGTCGCGAGCGCGGCGCGCCACGCCTGCTCGGCGCGGTCGAAGCGCCCGGCGAGGAAGCAGGCGTCGCCGAGGAGGACCAGCGCGAGGCCGCTCGCATCGGCGTCGGCGATCCCCTCGAGCAGCTCGATCGCGCGCGCGGCGTCGCCGGCGGCCAGCATGCGGCGCGCGGCCGCGGTGCGCTCGGCGATCGTGGCGGCAGCGGCCGGCCCCTGACCCGCGGCCGGGCCTGCGGACTGCGTCGTGTCGGTGCTCATCGTGGGTCCCCCTTGCGACCCCGCAGCGTACTCGATCGTCGGAGCCTGTGAACCTCACAGGCTCTCTCGTCGATCGACCGGCCTCGGGGCGAACCCCGAGCCCGCGCTCCACACGGAACGACGCCGGCCCGCGCTGCGCTCGGGGCCTCAGGGTTGGCCAGAATGCCAACCCTCTCGTCGATCGATCGGGCCCGAGGAGGACCTCGGGACCGATCTCGGTCAGAGCAACCCCGCGCCGAGCTCCGCTCGGACGCTCAAGCCACGTCGTGGCCGATCGCGGCGCGCAGGTCGGGCAGGCCGGCCTCGCGCAGCTTGCGCGACAGGCCGCGGTGGATGCGGCGCGGCCACAGCGGGCCGCCGTAGATGAAGCCGGTGTAGCCCTGCACCAGCGTCGCCCCGGCGGTGATGCGCGCCCACGCGTCGTCGGCGGTCTCGATGCCGCCGACCGCGACCAGCACCAGCCGATCGCCGACCCGCGCCCGCAGCCGGCGCAGTACCGCGAGCGCGCGCTCGCGCAGCGGTGGCCCCGACAGCCCGCCGGCGCCGAGCGCCTCGACCTCGGCCGCCGGCGTGCGCAGCCCGGTGCGCGCGATCGTCGTGTTGGTCGCGATGATCCCGTCGAGGCCGAGCTCGAGCGCGAGGTCGGCGACCGCATCGACGTCGGCGTCGGCGAGGTCGGGCGCGATCTTCACCAGCAGCGGCACGCGGCGCGCGGGCACCGCGCGGTCGAGCGTCGCCCGCACGTGCGCGAGCAGCGGGCGCAGCTTGTCGACCGCCTGCAGGTCGCGCAGCCTCGGCGTGTTCGGCGAGCTGACGTTGACGACCAGGTAGTCGGCGCACGGGCCGAGCCGCTCCGCCGACGCCGCGTGGTCGGCGAGCGCGCCCTCCTCGGGGACGACCTTCGTCTTGCCGATGTTGACGCCGAGCATCGGCACCGCCGGCCGCCGCGCGAGCCTCCGCGCCGCCGCCTCCGCGCCGCGGTTGTTGAAGCCGAGCCGGTTGATCAGCGCGCGGTCCCCGACGAGGCGGAACATGCGCGGCCGCGGGTTGCCCGGCTGGGCCTGCGCGGTGACGGTGCCGATCTCGACGAAGCCGAAGCCGAGCGCCGCCAGCGCCGCCGGGTGGCGCGCGTCCTTGTCGAACCCCGCCGCGAGCCCGAGCGGCGACGGCAGCTCGCGGCCGAACACGGTCAGCCGCAGGCGCGGATCGCGGGCGCCGGTCAGCCGCCGCGCCAGCGCCTTCGCGCCCGGCACCCACATCATCGCCCCGAGCAGCGCGGTGCCGATCCGGTGCGCCGTCTCCGCCGGCAGCCGGCGCAGCACCAGCCAGAAGAGCGCCCGGTAGAGCATCGCACGCTCGTAACATCGCGGCCGGCGCCCGCGCCAGCCGCCGGTGCCCGGCCGCCGCGCGAGGCTTGCACGGTGGCCCGTCCAGCCCGAGCAGCATTTGCGCGCCGGGCAAGAACCGCAGGGGAGGGCGCGGTCCCCCCTTCCCAGCCGCCCCGGGGGCCATGGTACCGTGAAACACGGGATCGGCTATTCGACCCGCGCCGCAGGCACCATTCACGCACCGCAACGCGACCGCAGACACGCAGGAGACGTCGAAGTCCATGGGTACGAAGCTCTACGTGGGCAACCTGAACTACAACACGACCGAGGAGTCGCTGCGTGCGCTCTTCGGCGCCAACGGCCGCGAGGTCACCAGCGTCGCCGTCATCATCGATCGTGAGACGGGTCGCTCGCGCGGCTTCGCCTTCGTCGAGCTGGCGACGTCCGAGCAGGCGCAACAGGCGTTGCAGGAGCTCGACGGCGCCGATCTCGACGGACGGCAGCTACGCATCAACGAGGCACGCGAGCGCGAGGCGCGCGGTCCGCGTCCCGGCGGTGGCTACGGCGGTCCGCGTCCCGGCGGTGGCGGCTACGGCGGCGGTGGCGGTGGCGGTGGCTACGGTGGACCCGGTGGCGGCGGCGGTGGCGGTGGCTACGGCGGCGGTGGCGCCCCCGGCGGCACCGGTGGTCCGCCCGGCGGTGGCCCCGGCGGTCCGCCGCGACCGTACGGTGGTGGCGGTGGCGGTGCCGGCTTCGGCGGCGGCGGCGGCAACAACTTCGGCCCGCCGCGCGCGCCGGGTGGTGGCACCGGGCCGGGCAGCGATCCGCGCCGTGGCACCGGCCGCAAGGACCGCGGCCGTCCCGGCGGCGAGGAGGGCGGCGGTGGTGGCCGTCGTGGTGGCGGCGGGCGCCGTCGCGACGACGACGGTGGCGACGACTGGTAGCCGCCCGGCGGCGGGTAGCCCATGACCGCGCCGGAGCTGCCCGCGTGGCTCGACGCGCTGTTCCCCTCGGGCGCGCGCCGGCGCTGGCTCGACGTCGGCGGCGTGCGGATGCACGTGGCGGAGTGGGGGCCGCCGGGGCCGTCGGGGCCGCCTCGGGCCGGTGACGATCGCCCCGCGGTCGTCCTCGTCCATGGCAATCCGAGCTGGGGTCTGCTGTGGCGCAAGGTCGTCGGCGAGCTGCTCGCCGACGGCGTCCGCATCGTCGTCCCCGACCTCATCGGCCTCGGCCTCTCCGACAAGCCGGCGAGCGCCGAGGTCCACCGCCTCGAGGGCCACGCCGCCTGGTTCGGCCGCATGCTCGACGAGGTCGTCCCTGGCCCGTTCGTCCTCTGCGCGCAGGACTGGGGCGGGCCGATCGCGCTCCTCGCCCTCGCCGACGGCGGCCGGCTCGCGCGCCTGCGCGGCCTCGTGCTGCTCAACACCGTCGTCAGCCCGCCGCGCCCCGGCTTCAAGGCGACGACGTTCCACCGGCTCGCGCGCCTGCCGATCGTCAGCGACCTGCTCTTCCGCGCCGGCGGCTTCCCGCAGAACGTGATGACGCTCGTGCAGGGCCGGCGGACGAGCCTGCTCGGCGCGGCGCGCCGCGGCTACATCTGGCCGCTGCGCCGCCTGCGCGATCGGGTGGCGCCGCTCGCGCTCGCCCGCATGGTGCCCGACTCGCTCGCGCACCCGTCGGTGCCGGCGCTCGAGCGCGTGCAGCAGGTCGTGACCTCGTTCGGCGGCCCGATCGAGCTGGTCTGGGGCACGCGCGATCCGGTGCTCGGCAGCGTCGTGCGCCACCTCGAGCGGCTCCTGCCGTCGGCGCGGGTGACCCGCACCGACGCCGGCCACTTCCTCCAGGAAGAGGTCCCCGGCCCGATCGCGGACGCGATCCGCCGCGTCCTCTCGCCCGCGGGCGCGCCCGGGTGAATTGACGCTGACGGCGCGCGCCGCCATCATGCCCGGGTGGCCCAGGCCATCCGCTTCGTCGTCCCCGACGCCGACGACGGCCTGCGCCTCGACCAGGCGCTCGCCCGCCACGTCCCCGGCCTGTCGCGCCGGCGCGCGCGCGTCCTGATCGACCTCGGCGGCGTCTTCGTCGATCGCGGCCGGGTCAAGGTCGCGGGCCGCCCGGTGCGCGCCGGCCAGGCCGTCGAGGCCAACCTCGGCGGCGCGCTCGACCGCGCGACCGGCACCGGCGCCGCCGCCCGCGCGCGCGACGACGCCGAGCTGCCCGCCTACCGGATCGTCCACGAGGACGAGCACCTGCTCGTCGTCGACAAGCCGGCGGGCCTCGTCACCGCGCCGACGCCGGAGAGCGATCGCGGCAACCTGCTCGACCTCCTGTCGCGGCGCGGCGCCGGCCCGGTCTACCTCGTCCACCGGCTCGACCTGCCGACCAGCGGCCTGCTCGTCTTCGCGCGCACCGCGCAGGCGAACAAGGTGCTCGGCCAGCGCTTCAGCGTCCACGACGTCGAGCGCGAGTACACGGCGGTGGTCGCCGGCGCGCCGCCCGCCGACCTCACGACGATCGACCGTCCGATTCGCGGACAGCGCGCCGTCACCCACCTGGTCGGCCGCGAGCCGGTGGCCGGCGCGACGATCCTGACGGTGCGCCTCGAGACCGGCCGCAGCCACCAGATCCGCATCCACCTCGCCGCCGTCGGCCACCCGCTGCTCGGCGACGACACCCACGGCGCCGACGTCCGCCACTTCGAGCCGCGCCCGCCGCGCCTCGCGCTGCACGCCGGCGTGCTCGGCTTCCGCCATCCGGCCGACGACCGGCCGGTGCGCTGGACCAGCCCGCCGCCGCCGGAGCTCGCCGCCTGGCTCGATCGCCTGCGAGAGGTGCCCGTCCCATGATCGATCGCTTCGCCTTCGTCCGCCTCGCGCCGCCGCACGCCACCGTCGTCGGCCGCGCCGACGCGCTCGCCCGCGTGCGCACCGCGCTCGCCGAGCTGCCGGGCCTCGTGCGGCTGTCGCTCGGCACGCCCGGCGACGCCAGCGCCGAGAAGTGGGACCTGTCGATCGTCGCGCGCTTCGCCGACCTCGCCGCGCTGCAGGCCGCCATGGCGACGGTCGGCTGGGCGTCCGTCTTCGATCACATGCTGCCGGCGCGTGCCTCCGTCGTGAAGGCGTGGACCTTCGAGGTCGACGACGCCGCCCCGTCCCCGCTCCGCTAGCTCCGCCAGCTCCGCCCCTGCACGGTCGGTTCCACCGCGTCGAGCTCGCGCCGCGCGGTGAACGACCTGGCCGCTCGCCCGGTCGCCGGGAGCCTGGCTCCTGGACCTCCTAGACCTGCGCCTTCTGCTCGGGCGGCTGCTCGTGCTGCTGCGTGCGCCGCTCCTCCTTCTCCTGCGCCACCGCCTTCTTCAGCTCGCCGATCGCCCAGTCGGAGTCGAACCACTTCGGATCGGCGGCCGGGTCCATCGCGTCGAGGAAGTGCTGCGCGTTGCGGAAGCGCGAGCCCACGCCCATGACGGTGACGGCCACGCCCTCGAGCGGCACGCCGAGCATGTGGAGCTGCTTGACCGCCTGCCACAGGTAGGCCGGCCCCGGCCGGTAGTGGCCGCTCTGGTTCGAGATCGACGTGAGCCGCCCGTTCTCGATGCCGACCTCGCCGGCCGACGCCACCGCGCCGCCGGCGAGGAAGCTCGAGTGGTGCAGGATCCATTGCTGCGCCTGCGCCGCGAAGAACTGGCCGGCGGCGTTCATCACGTAGATGAACTTGCCGCGCACCGTCGGGTGCTGCTCGAGCGACGCCAGCTTCAGCTTCTCCTGCAGCTTGTCGAGGCGCGCGATCAGCCCGTCGAGGCGGCCCTGATCGACGCCCTGCACCTCCTCGCTGCGGACCTGCTCGCGCAGCTCCTTCTGCTTCTTCTCGAGCTTCGACTTGCGCTCGTTGACCGCCTGGTTCAGGTGGCCGGCCTCGGTCGTGTTGACGACCTCGTTGTCGGCGTTCTTCCACACCCCGTCCACGAAGCGGAGCACGGTCTGCTCGCGGCCCTCGCTGCGCGTGGTGCCGAGCTTCTCCTCGGCCCGCCTGGCGAGGTCCTCGCCCTCGTTGAAGAGGTAGTTCGTCTCGAACTTGACGTCCTTCGTGTTGTGCTCGCCGCGGTCGTGCGAGTAGTGCTCCTTCGTCATCGGCAGGAGCGCCCAGCCGGTCGAGCCGAGCTCGTTGTCGCTGAGCTGGCCGCGCTCGACCTGCTGGCGCTGGTCCTTCGAGTTGACGAACGTGTCGGAGCGCGTGAGCGAGCCCTCGCGCAGGCTCCGCTGCATCGTCTGGACGTCCTCGGGCTGCTCGTGGCCGGAGAACTTCTCCTGGGTGTCGGGCAGCGCGAGCAGGCCGAGCTCGCGATCGAGCTCGCGCTCGACGGTCGCCTTCTCCTCGTTGGTCAGGGTGACCTTGACCTTCGGGGTATCGTCGAGGTCGTCGTCGTCCTGCTGGTCGTTGTTCGTCGTGTAGTTGGAGACCGCGTAGTTGTTCTTCGGCGCGTCGTCCTCGGTCGTGTACTTGCTGGTGTAGCCGCTCTTGACGACGACCTGCTTCGGCTGCAGCCGCTCCTTCTTCGCCTTCCGCGCCGCCTTGAGCCGCTTCGGCAGCAGCCGCTGCTTCTCGAGGTTGGCCCTCCAGATGCGGTCCTTCTCCTTCTCCTCCGCCTCCTTGCGGCGGCGCTTCTCCTCCTTCCGCTTCTTCTTCTCCGCCTTGCGCTGCGCCTTCTCCTCGGGCGTCTCCTCGTCGACCTCTTCCTTGATCGCCGCCGACGAGTAGTTGCTCGTCGAGTAGTTGCTCTTCGCGTCGTGGCTCGTCGTGTAGTTCGACGTGGTCTCGGTGTCGACCTTGTCGGTCTCGTGGCTGTCGCCCTCGACCGTGTAGTTCGTGTCGTTGTTCTTCGGGACCTCGGGCGTCTTCGTCTCGGGCGGCTGGACCTCGACCTGCGGGCCCTTGCCCGGCGTCGGCAGCACCTCGACCTCGTTGTCGCCGTGCGGATCGTGGTCGGGCAGCGGCCGCGGCGGCGGCAGCTCCAGGCCGCGCGCGACCAGCTCGCGCTGCATGCGGTTGAACGCGCGCGGCGGCGGCACGAGGAGGTTGCGGTCCAGCTCCTCGCGGCTCGGCTGCGGCGGGCCGCCGTCCTGCTCCTCGGGCGGCGTGACCTGGATGCGCGGCGGCGCGAACTTCTGCGGCGCGTCAGGCTTCGGCGCGTCGACGCCGGGCTGGTCGAGCTGCGGGACCTCGAGCTTCGGCGGCGGCGGCGAGACCTGCTCGACGTCGTGCTGCTCGTGCTCGACGACCTTCGGGCCCTCGACCTGCTTCGCCTCGTGCACGACCGGCGGCGGCGCGGGGACCTCCTCGACGTGCTGGAGGAGGTTCTCGACGACCTGCGGCCTCGGCGGCTCGACGAGCTTCGCCTCCTGCACCTCGAGCTTCGGCGGCGGCGGGACCTGCTCCTCGGGGCCGTGGCCTTGCGGGCCGTGGACCTGCGGCGGCGCGATGTTGCCGACCTGCGGCGGCGCGTCGATCATCGGCGGCGGCGGGATGTCCGTCGGCGGCGGCGGGACCTGCTCGTCGACCTGCGGCTCGTGGTCGCCCTCGATCTGGTCCTGCGGGACCGGGTTGTTCGAGCGCGCCTGGCGCAGGTCGAGGCCGCCGCCGCGCCGCGCGCGACGGAGCTGGCCGCGGTCGCGCGTGCGCTCCTGCGGCTGCACGCGCGCGAGCTCGCGCGGCACGTCGCGCTCGGCGATGCGGGTCACGACGCGCGCGCGCGCCGCGTCCTTGCGCTTGCGGCGCGGGTTGTCGTGCTCGTGCTTGCCGAGCCACGCCTGGCAGGCGAGCTGGATCGCGGTGAGCGCGTGGATGACCTTGATGCTGTCGTAGCCGCCGGGGCCGTCGGTCAGCGTGTCGGGCAGGGCGTCGTACGCCTCGATCGCGCGGATGATGTTCTTCCACTCGCTCGACTTGAACGACTTGCCGGTGCCGGTCTCCTCGACGAAGCGGGCCCTGTCCCACGCGAGCTTGGCCTGCGCGGGCCCGTCCTCCTCGGACTCGCCCTGATCCTCCTCGCTCTCGCCGGAGGTGGCAGACGCCGCGCCGGTGACCGCCGCCGGCTTGCCCGCGGCCGCCGCCGCGCCCGCGCGATCGGCCTCCGCCTCGAGGCCGGCGTCGTGCGCGATGCCGCCCTTGTGCTGGGTGGCGACCGCGCCCGCGCGCTGTTGCTGCACGTGGGCGAGCTCGTGGCCGAGGAGCGCCGCGCCCTGATCCGTCTCGGGCTGGTACTGGCCCGCGGCGAAGTGGATGTCGGTGCCGCGGGTGTAGGCGAGCGCGCCGGCCTGCTCGGCGCCGCCGTCCTGATGGATGCGGACGTCGCCGAAGCTGGCGCCGAACGACGACTCCATGTCGGAGCGGGTGTCGCCGTCGAGGGGCGAGCCGCCGCCGCGCGCGGCCGGAGCCGCGGCGCCGTCGCGCGACGAGCCGGCCTTGGCCTGCGCGACGCCGGCGAACGGGTTCGGGCCGGTCGGTACGCCCCACGCGCCGGTCGCGGTGGCGCGCGGCGCACCGCCGAAGCCGTCGAGGGCGGCGTCGGCGTAGGGGAGGTCGTCGCGGTGGCTGTCAGCGGTGCGGGATGCGGCGTCCCGTGGCGTGCGTCCGAAGGTCATGGAGGCTCCTTGCGGGACGCGATACCGGCTGCGTCCCCGCCCGGCCGAGTCGTATGGAGTCATACGATCGTTCCGGGGGAGATCTACCTACCCGCGGCGAAAAAACTGCGCGGCGAGGGCTAACCCATGGGACTCCCATGCAGCGGGTCAGGCGTCGGGCGCTCCTTCATGCTCGCCGGCTTCGTCGGCTTCGTCGGCTTCGTCGGCTTCGTCGGGGACGTCGTCGTCGGTGGGGGCATCGGCAGGGGCGTCGGCAGGGGCATCGACAGGGGCTTCGGGCGACGAACCGGGCGCGGGCGCGGGTGCGGGATGGCGGCGCGCGGCAGCGAGCGCGGCGGCGAGCGAGGGGCTCGGCGCGTAGCCCTCGACGGCATCGAAGGTGTGATAGGCGAGCTCCTCCGCGTTGCGCTGCTGGCGCCGAGAGCCGCCGGTGAGCGCGTCGACGAGCCCGCGGGCGAGCTCGTCCGGCGGCACCGCGGCGGTGAGCACGTCGGCGAGCGGGCGAGCCTCGGCGGGGCGGCCGACGTCGAGCGCGAGCGCGACCAGCGCGCGGCGCGCGTCCGCTCCGCCGCTGGCGACCATGCGGGCGAGCACGCCGGGCAGCTCGTACGTCCGCTCCCACGCTTCGGTGGGCGCGGTGCCGTCGACGTGCCGCGCGCGCAGGTAGGCCAGGGCGGCCGGCGCCGCGTCCGGCTGGCCGGCGAGCGGCGCCTCCGACTCGTCGGCGACCAGCTCGAAGAACAGCTCCTCGACGATCTCGCGGGCGTCCACGCCTCCTTCTACGCCGGCACCCCCGGCCGATCCACCCTCGCGGCGATCGTCTCGTCGCTCGCTCGTCGGAGGGGCCTGGTAGAACCGGCTCATGCGCCCGTACCTCGAGCTCTTGCGCCAGGTGCTGACCGAGGGCGAGCCGCGGACCGATCGCACCGGCACCGGCACGCTGTCGATCTTCGGCGCGCAGACCCGCTACGACCTGCGCCAGGGCTTCCCGATCGTCACGACGAAGAAGGTCCTGTTCCCGGCGGTCGTCCGCGAGCTGCTGTGGTTCCTGCGCGGCTCGACCAACGTCCGCGACGACCTCACGCAGCACACGCCGATCTGGGACGCCTGGGCCGACGCCGGCGGCGAGCTCGGCCCGATCTACGGCTGGCAGTGGCGCAACTGGGGCGCGCCGGAGGGGGCGCCGATCGGCACCGGCATCGATCAGCTCCAGCAGGCGATCGAGCTCCTCCGCCGCGATCCGACGTCGCGGCGCATCCTCGTCAGCGCGTGGAACGTCGCCGACCTGCCGCGGATGCGGCTGCCGCCCTGCCACGCGTTCTTCCAGCTCTACGTCGCCGGCGACTGGCTCGACCTCCAGCTCTACCAGCGGTCGGCGGACCTGGCGCTCGGCGTGCCGTTCAACATCGCGAGCTACGCGCTCCTCCTGTCGATGCTCGCGCAGGAGACCGGCAAGCAGCCGCGCTACTTCATCCACACGCTGGGCGACGCGCACATCTACGCGAACCACGTCGACGGCGTCCGCGAGCAGCTCGCGCGCGAGCCGCTGCCGCTGCCGACCCTGCGCCTCGCGAACAAGCCGCTCTTCGAGCTGACGTTCGACGACATCGCCCTCGAGAACTACCGCCACCACCCGTTCATCAAGTTCCCCGTCGCCGTCTGACCGGCCGCGCGCCTTCGCCCGCAGCGAGCGGGAGACGCGACGCGAGCGGGATATCGAGCTACCGCTTGTCGAAGGCGAGGGTGCCGGCGCCGCGGCAGGCGATGTAGAGGAGGACGAAGCAGTAGACGACCGCGGGCTCGCCGTGGTTGACGATCGGCGCCCAGTGGCGGTGCTCGAAGTGGCCCCTGAAGTGGAACTGGAAGTACGCGACCGCCATCATCCCCGACGCGATGAACGCCGCCGGCCGCGTGAACAGGCCGATGGCGACCAGCGCGCCGCCGGCGAGCTCGATCACGCCGCCGACCCAGAGCTGGCTGAACGTGTCGACGGTGTGGCCGTTCCACCATCCGAACAGCTTCTGCATGCCGTGGAACGTGAGCAGGAGCCCGACCACCACGCGCATCGCGACATACGCCGGCGCCTCGAGGCGCGACAGGAAACGCATGGCCCACCTTGGCGCGAAACGCGGAGCGACGCAGCGTCCGCGCGCGCGCTTCGTCGGTGATCGTGATCGACGACACCGCCCGCCGGTGCGCCGGCGCCGCCGCGCTATGGCGCCAGCGACGTCCTCGTGCGCGTCGGCCGGGCTGGCGCCGGTTCGTCGATCGGCGGTGGACAGCTCCACGTGGCCACGGCGTCGCGAGGCGCGAGCGTGACGTCGCAGCTCGGGTGGCCGGCGACGACGGCGGGCACCCACGACGTCTCGCGGCAGGCGGCCCGCGTGCAGGCGAACAGGTAGCGCGCGTCGACGTGCTCGTCGCCATGGGCGAAATCATCGTCGGAGATCTCGATGCGCGCGGCCACGTCGACGACCAGCCCCGGCTTGCCGCGGATGCGACGGGCGAGGATGCGCGCCGCGACGTGCGCGACGTCGGGGCACGCGTGGGTGTTGCACCCGCTCCCGTCGCCGATCTCGACCCAGCCGGTCCACCACGTCGCGACGCCGTGCACGACGATGGCGAGGTTCCTCGTCTCGATCGCATGACGATCGTCGCGATCGCCATAGACCGCGACGGCACCGATGCCGCGCACCCGCGCACGCGCGATCATGCCGCAGTGACCTTGCCGGACGTCCGCCGGCGCGCTGGCGCAGACGCCGGCCGTCAGCGGGCGGGTGGGGAGGTCCTGCACGCCGGGCTCCGCGTACGCGAGGCTTGTCGCCGGGCCCGGCAGGAGCACCGGCCCGAGGCTCGCCACGACGAGCGCCAGGACCGAGACGACGCGCGGCATGCGGCTGCAACGCGCGGACGGCCAGACTCATTCTCGCCGCCGCCGCGCGACGCGGTCAGGGCCGGTGCGCGGCGACGCCGGTGGGGTCTGGACCGCGCGAGGTCGTCATCGCCGCGCGTCCGCCGGGCCCACCGCGAGCGGCACCGTCGAAGTGGCGCGCTGCCAGAGCGGCACGGCGGAGCTCGATCCACGTGCGGCCGTCGACGCCGGCGCATCGACCGCGGCGAGGTGATCGTGACGGCCGGCCGGCGTCGCCGCACACCGCGAAGCCCCCCCGGCGAGCCGGCCGATCGACGTCACAGGGTCGCCAGGAGGGCGTTGTTGACCCGCGTACGACGAGCCAAGGGATCGACTCGCGGGCGCCGATCGATCGCGATCGCTGTTCTCGGCGACCCGGTCAGCCCGGGCAGTCGGGCAGCTTCGCGATCAGCGCGTCGGTCGCCTTCGTCGTCGCGCGGATCTTGCCCGTCTTCGTGTCGACGACGACCACGTAGTTCGCGTCGCTGTTGTGGTCGTAGACGGAGATCGCCCACAGCGTGCCGCTCACGTGCGCGACCTCGTAGCGCGCCTCCGGCGACACGCCCTTGAGCTTCAGCGCGCCGAGGAACTTGCCCGTCTTCCCGTTCGCCAGGAACGGGTGCGCGTCGAACTCGTCACAGTACCAGCCCTGCGCGAACAGCACGTCGTTGCCGAGCCAGCGCACCGAGTTGGCCGCGCCGTCCTCGGTGACTGCCATGTCGCAGTCGTAGTGGCGCTCGCGGTTGTGGACCTGGCGCGACTTCTGCTTCGCGTTGTCGGTGACGAGGAAGCCGCCGCGGTCGTTGGGGCCGTTGCTGACGGTGCGCGCGCCGTCGGGGCTCGACGGCGACGCCGGCTGGTCACCCTTGACGTCGAGCACCAGCTTCGGCGGCTGCTTGTCGTCGTCGGACGCCTGCGAGCGCTTGCACAGGAGCCCGTCGATCGACGGCGACGGCGCCGCGGACGCGGCCGCCGCCGACGCCGCGATCGCCACGAAGGCCACACCCACGTTCGTCATCCGCATCCCCAAGCCATACCGATCGCCCCGCGCGCACGCAAGCGGAGCCGCTGCGGCGATCAGTCCTTGGTGTGGCCGCCGCCCTCGTACTGCGCGCACTTCGCGCGCAGCTTGTCGGCCTTGTCGGTGTGCACGCTCTCCAGGTAGTGCACGGCGAGCGGGCAGTTGCCGAGCGAGAACGCGTAGACCGCGCAGTTGAACAGCTCGATCTGGCTGTCGGGCTGGAGCTTCAGCGCCTGCTGGCCGAGCGCGAGCGCCTTCGCGAAGTCGCCGGCGAACGCGGCGTTCTTCGCCTGCTCGTGCAGCTCGTCGTAGGTGCCCGCGGCAACGGCGACGCTCGCGCCGGCATCGATCGCGGGCCTCGGCGGGTGCGCGACCGCCGCGTGCACCGCCGCATCGACGGGCGCCGCCGCGACCGCACCGGCGTCGACGTCGACCGTCGCCACCGCCGCCGCGTCGATCGCGGTGCCCGCGTTCGCCCCCGTGCCGGTCCCCGCGCCCCCGCCCCCGGCGCCGCCTCCTCCGCCGCCTCCTGCGCCTCCGGCGACCAGCGCGATCGTGAC
>DASZXE010000172.1:0-2899 GCA_035546475.1 Kofleriaceae bacterium | reverse complement strand
AGCTCGGCCGTGGCGGCGAGCGCGGCCGTGGCGGCGACCGCGGTTGGCGCGGATGGCGGCGGGGGGGCGGCGGTGTCGGCGGCAAGCTCGGTCGTGGCGGCGAGCGCGGTTGGCGCGGATGGCGGCGGGGGGGCGGCGGTGTCGGCGGCGAGCTCGGTCGTGGCGGCGGCGGGGGCGGTGCGCCAGAAGTCGCGGCGCGCGGGCGGTCGGGCGCGGGGCGGCACCTGGATGCCGGTGAGCTTCGACAGCGGCTCGTCCTCGATCGCGGGCAGCAGCTCCTGGATCTCGGCGAGCGACGCGCCGTGCGCCTGCATCTTCTTGATGGCGATGAGCTGCGCGAGGTGGCGCGGCCCGTAGAACGCGGTGCGGCCGTGCAGGGTGGGCCGATCGATCAAGCCGAGCGTCGTGTAGTAGCGGATCGAGCGCTCGTCGGGGATCGCGCGCGCCTTCCCGGACGGCACGTCGCTCGTCGCCACGAGCTCCTCGGCCACGAGCGAGCAGAGCTCCCAGATCGTCCACGTGTCGTCCACGACTGTCATATAACACTGTCATATAACAGTGTCAACGTTGAATTGTGATTCCAGTGTTATTACAGCGAGTTGGAAACTTGAATGATCAGCCGAATTCGCATGACGTACCGGGTTAGGGCCGTGAGGCGTGGCTGCGGGCGGCCCGGCCCGGCCGCCGCCGGCGGCGCGCGGCGCGCGGCACTCGCGGTACAAGCATCCGCATGCCGAAGCACCTGGCCGCCGTCCTCCTCTGCGTCGCCGCGGGTTGCGGCAAGCACAAGGCGACCGAGCCGAAGCCAGCGCCCTCCCCCGTCCGCGACGCGGCGGCGGCCGCGCCGGTGGACGCCGCGCCGGCGGCGGCCTCGCAGGGCCTCGACGTCGAGGGCATGGACCGCAGCGTCGCGCCCGGCGACGACTTCTTCGCGTTCGCCAACGGCGGCTGGCTCGCCCACACGCAGATCCCGCCCGACCGCAGCGCGTACGGCAGCGGCGCGATCCTCACCGAGCTCACCGACAAGCGCACCGCCGACCTCATCAAGCAGGCCGCCTCCGCGCCCGCCGGCTCGGAGGCCCGCAAGGTCGGCGACTTCTACTCGACCTTCATGGCGGAGGACGAGATCGAGCAGAAGGGCCTCGCGCCGCTCCAGCCCGGCCTCGCCGCCATCGACGCCATCGCCGACGCCCACGCGCTGGCGCGCGCGCTCGGAGGCACCGTCCGCGCCGACGTCGACGCGATCAACAACACCAACTTCACGACGCCCAACATCTTCGGCCTCTGGGTCGCCCAGGACCTCGACGATCCGAGCCGCTACCTGCCGTTCCTGCTGCAGGGCGGGCTCGGCCTGCCCGACCGCGACTACTACCTCGACGCGTCGCCGAAGATGGCGGAGCTGCGCACCCAGTACACGGCCCACATCGCCGCGATGCTGAAGCTGGCCGGCATCGCCGACCCCGACGCGAAGGCGCACCGCATCTTCGACCTCGAGCACGCGATCGCGCAGGCACACGCCAGCCGCGCCGACTCCGAGGACGTCACCAAGGGCGACAACCACTGGCGCCGCGCCGACTTCGCGAAGCGCGCGCCCGGGCTCGACTGGGAGGCGTTCTTCGCCGGCGTCGGCCTCGACCACGCGGCCGACTTCGTCGTCTGGCACCCGTCGGCGGTGACCGGCGTGGCGGCGCTCGTCAAGAGCCAGCCGCTGTCGACGTGGAAGGAGTACCTGACCTTCCACGCGATCGAGGCGCACGCCGACGTCTTGCCGCGCGCGTTCGTCGACGAGACGTTCGCGTTCTACGGCAAGACGCTGAGCGGCACGCCGGTGCTGCGCGAGCGCTGGAAGCGCGCGGTCAGCGCGACCAGCGCGGCGATGGGCCAGGCGATCGGCAAGCTGTACGTCGCGAAGTACTTCCCCGCATCGGAGAAGGCGCGCGCCGAGGCGATGGTGGCGAACATCATCGCCGCGTTCGGCACGCGCATCGACGGCCTGACCTGGATGAGTCCAGCCACCAAGGAGAAGGCGAAGGCGAAGCTCGCGGCGCTGAAGGTCGGCGTCGGCTACCCGGACCACTGGCGCGACTACGGCGGCCTCGAGGTGGTGACCGGCGACGCCTTCGGCAACGAGGAGCGCGCCGGCCTGTTCGAGCTCCACGCGCAGCTCGCCAAGCTCGGCGCGCCGGTCGACCGCGGCGAGTGGGTGATGGACCCGCAGCTCGTCAACGCGGTGAACCTGCCGGCGATGAACGCGATGAACTTCCCGGCGGCGATCCTGCAGCCGCCCAACTTCGATCCCGACCGTCCGGCGGCGATGGACTACGGCGCGATCGGCGCGGTCATCGGCCACGAGATCAGCCACAGCTTCGACGACCAGGGCGCGCTGTTCGACGCGACCGGCAAGCTGCAGAACTGGTGGACGCCGGAGGACCTCGCGCACTTCAAGGCGTCGGCGAAGCAGCTCGTCGCGCAGTACGACGCGTACAGGCCGTTCCCGGATCTGGCGGTGAACGGGACGCAGACGCTCAGCGAGAACATCGCCGACGTCGCCGGGCTGCAGGTGGCGTACGACGCCTACCGGCTGTCGCTCGGCGGCGGCCAGGCGCCCGTGGTCGCGGGCTTCACCGGCGACCAGCAGTTCTTCATCAGCTTCGCGCAGACGTGGCGGGTGGCGATGCGCGAGCCGGCGCTGCGGCGGCTCATCCTCACGAACGGCCACGCTCCGGGTCAGTACCGGGCGGCGACGGTGCGCAACCTCGATGCATGGTACGCGGCGTTCGACGTGAAGCCCGGGCAGAAGCTGTACCTGCCGGAGGCCGAGCGCGTCCACATGTGGTGATCGGCCCGCCGCGGTGGCCGCGGCGCCGGTGGCGAAGCCACGCGCTGGTGCCTCCGTCTG
>DASZXE010000171.1:0-11662 GCA_035546475.1 Kofleriaceae bacterium | reverse complement strand
GAGCCAGCCGTCGGGCATGGTCGAGGTCCCCGCGGCCGGGCTCCTCGTCGGCGCCGCCGACAGCATCTCCGACCTGGCGGTCGCCGAGATCTCCGAGGAGGTCGTCCCGCTGCCGCCGCCCGTCGCCGGCACCAAGCCGGTCCCCCTGCGCGGCACCGGCGACTCGGAGGACCCGCTGATCCTCCCGCCGAAGAAGCGGCCCTGAGCCACCGCTCCTCGCAGGCCTCGCCCGCGCCGAGCGCGCGCCGAGGCGCCCCCCGCCGCCGAGGCACCAGGCGCGCGACCACCGCGAGGTCCCGGACCGCCGATCGCGACCTCCGCCGCTCTCGCGACCCGCGCCCGGACGCATGGCTGCGCCGGTCGCCGGCCGGTCCCGGGCCCTCCCGGGCCGTCCCGACTCCGTGACTATTCGGTGTCGGCGCCGCGAAGGTTGCCGGTCTCGACCGCGTCGACCGTCACGACCGACAGGTCCTCGAGGCGCACCGCCGCCAGCCGCCCACCCCAGACGCAGCCGGCGTCCGTCGCGATCCACCGGTCGCCGAGGCGCAGGCCATGGGCCGCCCAGTGCCCGAACAGCACCGTGTGATCGCGCCACGCCGCGCCGGGGAACGCGTACCAGGGCATCGCCCCCGGCGGCGCCTGCTCGGGCGGGCCGTCGAACTCCACCGGCACGCCCGCCGCATCGCACTCGCGCACCCGCAGCAGGTACGCGAGGATCGACCGCGTCCGCGCGCCGCCGGTCAGCTCCTCGCGCCACGGCGCCGCGTCGCCGCGCACCTGGCCCAGCACTTTGCGCCAGCGCGGCCCGCGCAGCTCGTCCTCGATCTCCGCGGCCAGGAGCCGGGCCTTCCCCGCCGTCCAGCGGGGATGCAACCCCGCGTGCACCATCAGCCAGCCGTCCTCGACGTGGACGAGCGGCCGGCCCCGCAGCCAGTCGACCAGGTCGCCGAGGTCCGGCGCCGCCAGCACGTCGTCGAGCGTGTCGCGCCGCTTCGGTCCGGCCAGCCCCGCCGCCCGCAGGAGCAGGTGGATGTCGTGGTTGCCGAGCACCGCCGTCACCGCGCTGCCCTGCGCGCGCGCCCACCGCAGCACGTCGAGCGAGCGGGGCCCGCGGTTGACCAGGTCGCCGACCAGCCACAGCCGATCCCTCCGCGGGTCGTACGCGATCGTCGCCAGCAACCGCTCGAGGCTGGACATGCACCCCTGGATGTCGCCGATGACGTAACGAGCCATTCGCCCGTCGGATCATCGCCTGCCGCGCCGCGTGAGGCCAGGCTCGAGCGCCTCGTAGCGACGGTGATCGGAACCGATCAGCCCCCGCCGGCGTCGGATCGCGTACACGAGCCGCGGTCAAGCACCGAGGGCGGGACGTTGAGCCGAAGTCCCGGCCTGTCGGAGCGCGCACGACATCCAACTTTCCGTGAGAACGTGAGATTTCGCGTGCGATCCTCCTGCATTCGTAGGATCCTGCGCGTCGCCGGTAGTAAACTCGACTTCATCCCCGAGGGGGGGTCGCGTGCGAGCATGGATGCGACCGCCGTGGCTCGGTTCCCTTTGTCCTCGCCCCAAGACCTTCGCAGCGTGGTGCATCGATGAGTGAAAACCAGCCCAACGGAAGCAATTCGTCCGAAGCCACCGTGATGCTCGGAGGATCGGGCTCGCCCGCCCCCGTGCCGCCGGTGGTGGTCGCCCCGGTGCCGCCGGTGGTGGTCGCCCCGTCGTCGGAGAAGACGGTGATGGCGGTCGGGAAGATCGACCTGATCCAGGCGCCGGCGCCCGCCGCCGGACCGCCGCCGCCGGCTCTGTCGCCGTCGCCTCCGCTGGCCGCCCCGGTGCCGCCGGTGGTCTCCGGCTCGAACGAGAAGACGGTCATGGCCGTCGGCTCGGGCGGCGCCTTCGATCCGATCCCGACCGTCGCGGCGCCCGGCGCCCCGCCGCCTCCCGGCGGCACGGCGACCGTCGAGCTCGCCCGGCCCAAGGCCGACGGCGGCAAGGCCGGCTCGGACGCGCGCACCGCGATCGCGACCGGCCAGAGCACGCCGCCGCTCGCCCAGGGCACCAAGCCGACCCCGAAGACCGAGGTCTCCGAGGTCACCGGCCTGTGGGGCCCCGGCCAGGGCCCGCGCCCCGGCGTCACGATCAACCAGTACGAGCTGATCCGCGAGCTCGGCGCCGGCGGCATGGGCACGGTCTTCCTCGCCCGTGACACCAAGCTCGGCCGCAAGGTCGCGATCAAGATCCTCAACTCGAACCACCCCGAGCTGACCCAGCGGTTCATCGTCGAGGCGCGCGCCACCGCCCGCTGCTCGCACGAGAACATCGTCATCATCTACGAGGTCGGCGAGTACGCCTCCCAGCCGTACATGGTCCTGGAGTTCCTCCAGGGCTCGGTGCTGACCGAGCTGGTCCACGGCGGCAAGCGGCTGCCGGCCGGCCGCGCCGTCGAGCTGATGGTCCCGGTCTGCCGCGCGCTCGCGGTCGCCCACGAGCAGGGCATCGTCCACCGCGACCTCAAGCCCGACAACATCTTCGTCACCGAGACCGGCACCGTGAAGGTGCTCGACTTCGGCATCGCCAAGGTCCGCGACCACAGCGAGAAGGCGCCGGTCGCCGCGCCGTCCGCGCCGCAGGGCCAGGTCCGCCTCCCCACCGCCGCCGAGCTCGGCGAGAACACGAACACGAACCTGACCCGTCAGGGCGTGATCATGGGGACGATGAAGTACATGTCCCCGGAGCAGTGGGGCATCGGCGTCGAGATCGACCACCGCACGGACATCTGGGCGGTCGGCGTGATCCTGTTCCGCCTGCTCGCCGGCAAGCACCCGCTGGCGCCGCTCCAGGGCAACCAGCTCGTCGTCACGGCGATGCTCGACAAGCCGATGCCGAAGCTGAAGGAGGCGGTGTCGGACGTGCCGCAGGGCCTCTGCGACATCGTCGACCGCTGCCTCATGAAGCACAAGGAGGAGCGGTACAAGGACGCCAAGGAGCTGCTGAAGGCGCTCGAGGCGTACCTGCCGGGCCGCATGGCCTCGCTCCAGCTCGCGATCGACGAGAGCCCGTACACCGGCCTGTCGTCGTTCCAGGAGTCGGACGCCAACCGGTTCTTCGGCCGCTCGCGCGAGATCGCCGCCGCGGTGCCCAAGCTGCGCGACCACGCGATGATGGCGGTGCTCGGCCCGTCGGGCGTTGGCAAGTCGTCGTTCGTCCGCGCCGGCCTCGTGCCCGCCCTCAAGGCGTCCGGCGAGCAGTGGGAGACGCTCGTCATCCGCCCTGGCCGCAACCCGATGGCGGCCCTGGCGGCGCTCGTCGCGCCGATGCTCGGCAGCACCACCGCGTCGGTCAACGACGAGCTGTCCGAGCAGGCCGCGCTGGCCCAGCGCCTCATGCGCGAGCCCGGCTACGTCGGCCAGGCGCTCCGCACCCGTGCCAAGCGGACCGGCACGAAGATCATGATCTTCATCGATCAGTTCGAGGAGCTCTACACCCTCGTCCCCGATCCGGCGGAGCGCATGGCCTTCACGCAGTGCCTCGCCGGCGCCGCCGACGACGCCGCGTCGCCGGTCCGCATCGCGATGTCGATGCGCTCCGACTTCCTCGACCGCGTCGGCGAGGATCCGCAGTTCCTGCACGAGGTGATGCAGAGCCTCTTCTTCCTGACGCCGCCGAACCGCGACGGCCTGCGCGACGCGCTCGTCCAGCCGGCGCAGATGGCCGGCTACGAGTTCGAGTCGCCGCAGATGGTCGAGGAGATGCTCACGTACCTCGAGAGCACCTCCGGCGCGCTGCCGCTCATGCAGTTCGCGGCGACCAAGCTCTGGGACAACCGCGACACCGTTCGCAAGATGCTGACGTACGCCGCGTACCAGTCGATGGGCGGCATCGCCGGCGCCCTCGCCTCGCACGCCGACTCGGTGCTCGCCGAGCTCGCCCCGCCGTCGCAGAACCTGACCCGCCAGCTCTTCCTCCGGCTGATCACGCCGGAGCGCACCCGCGCGATCGTGTCGCTCGCCGAGCTGGGCGAGCTCGCGCCGGGCACCCACGACGTCGAGCGCCTCGTCGAGCACCTGACCGCGGCCCGCCTGCTGGTCAGCCAGACCGCGGCCGACGGCTCGACCCAGGGATCGACCGCCGAGATCGTCCACGAGTCGCTCATCCACTCGTGGCCGGCCTTGCGCCGCTGGCTCGACGAGACGCAGGAGGACTCGGCCTTCCTCGACCAGCTCCGCAACGCGTCGAAGCAGTGGGCGTCGCGCGGCCGGCCGTCCGGCCTGCTGTGGCGAGGCGACACCGCCGACGAGGCGATCCGCTGGGCGAAGCGCCACACCGGCACCCTGCCGGAGACGCAGCGGGCCTTCCTCGCGGCCGTCATCACCGAGTCGACCCGCGCCGAGCGCCGCCGCCGCGCGATCGTCGTCAGCGTGGTCGCGTTCCTGACCCTGCTGGTCGTCGCCTCCGCCGGCGCCGCCGTGAAGTTCCAGGGTCAGAACAAGAAGAACCACCGCCTGATGATCGCGGCCGTCGAGTCCGACCAGAAGAGCAAGAAGGCCGAGAAGGAGGCCAAGGACGCGCTCAAGGCCGCGCTCGACGCCGACGAGGCCCGCAAGGCCGAGGAAGAGAAGAAGAAGAAGGCCGAGCGCGACGTGGCCCGCGGCCAGGCCCAGCTCGGCATGACGATGAAGGAGCTCGAGGACGCCAACGGCAACCTGACCGTGGCGCTCGCCGAGGCGACCGAGTCGCGCGACAAGGCCAAGGCCGCCCAGGAGGCCGCCGAGGCCGCGCGGCAGGCGGCCGAGGTCGAGAAGCAGAAGGCGGTCGCGGCCCAGGCGGCCGCGGAGAAGGCCAAGGCCGAGACCCAGGTGCTCCTCGACAAGGAGCAGGAGCGCGCCAAGAAGCTCGAGGCGCAGCTCGGCGGTGGTCAGATCATCGAGACCCTGAAGGGCACGACCGAGGGTCTGAACTGAGATCTCCTCCGCGACGGGGCGCTTCCGCGGAAAGAGGGCCGCGGTTTGCCGCCCCGTTCCCCCTTTGGCTGCCGGTTTCGCGATAGTTTTCACGCCTGGCACGTGACGTACGTCAGGACAGGAGCAGACATGCGACGACTGCGATGGACCGGGATCCCCGCAGCCTGCGTCGGGGTGTTGATCACCCTCGCGCTGGCCGGCACCGCCGCGGCCCAGCCGAGCACGGCGACCCCGCCCGCCAACGTTTGCGACGACCCGGCGCCCGGCGCCCCCCGCCCGTGGGCCGACGGAGTGCCGCCCGACGAGCAGAAGGCCGCCCTCCAGCTCTTCACCGAGGGCAACGAGAACCTCAAGGACTCGCTGTTTCCCAAGGCCGCGGAGAGCTACCGCGAGGCGCTCAAGCACTGGGACCACCCGGCCATCCACTACAACCTCGCGCTCGCGCTCGTGAACCTCGACCAGCCGCTCCAGCTCTACGACGAGCTGAAGCAGGCGATGAAGTACGGCTCGGCGCCGATCGACAAGGACAAGTGTGAACGTGCGCAGAACCTGCTGACCCTCACGGTCAAGCAGCTCGCCCACGTCGAGTACACCGTGAAGGTGCCGGGCGCCGTCCTGGTCTTCGACGGCAAGGAAGAGTTCACCGGCCCGGGCACCTGGAAGAAGCTGGTCACCGCCGGCGAGCACGCGGTCCTCGTCCGCGCCGACGGCTACGTGACCAGCCAGTTCCAGGCGAAGATCCTCGGCGGCGAGACCGACAAGCGCGACATCCAGATGTTCACGGAGAACCAGCTCCTCCGGGAGAAGCGGCTGATGCCGGCCTGGGTGCCCTACACCGTCGGCGCGGTCGGCGTCGCGGTCGGCGCCGGCGCGTTCTTCCTCCAGCAGAACGCGAAGAACACGTTCGCCGACTACGACGCCGGCGTGAAGACGTGCGCGGCCACCGACTCGACCGGCGGCTGCACGATGCCGCCGGCCGGCCTGTTCGACATGAAGTCGTCCGCCGAGAACAAGCAGAAGATCGCCATCGGCGGCTACATCTTCGGTGGCGTGGCCCTCACCGCCGGCGTGACGCTCTTCGTGCTCAACCGCCCGACCTTGGTCCGCATCAAGCCCAAGGAGACCTCGGACGAGAGCACCAGCTTCAACCTCACGCCCATCGTCTCGTCGCACCTCACGGGGATCGCGGCGAGCGGGCACTTCTGAGCAGGTCCGTCCTGCGGCGGGCGTTCTGCACCTTCTTGGGCTCAAGGCTTAGGCTCTTCTCGAGGTCGACATGACGATCCTTCCCTCCTTCGCGGGCGGTCGACGCCCCATCCGCGCCCGCCACCTGGCCCCGGTGCTGGCGGCCGCGCTGGCCGCCGGCCTGGTCGGGCTGGGCACGATGCCCGGCTGCTACGACACCGCGACGGTGACCTGCGCGGGCGGCGTGGTCTGCCCCGAAGGCTTCACCTGCACCGCCGACGGCATGGGCTGCACGAACACGCCGTGCGGCAACGGCGTCATGGACCCCGGCGAGGAATGCGACGACGGCAACCAGTCCAACAGCGACGACTGCGTGAAGCCGCCGGACAGCGCCACCGGCTGCAAGATCGCCGTCTGCGGCGACAACCTGACCCGCAGCAACCCCGCCAACGCCGCCGACAAGGAGGATTGCGACACCGCCGGCGTCGACACCACGACCTGCGACAGCGACTGCTCGGCGGTCGTCTGCGGCGATGGCCACTGGAACCAGAACGCCGGCGAGGCGTGCGACGACGGCAACAACGTCTCGGGCGACGGCTGCCGCCTGGACTGCGGCTCCGACGAGACCTGCGGCAACGGCGTCATCGACAACCAGCTCCCCAACACGCGGCAGAACAACCCGACGCTCTGCCTCAACGCGACGGCGACCAACACCAACTGCGCCGAGGTCTGCGACGACGGCAACACCATCTCCGGCGACGGCTGCTCGTCGAACTGCCTGTCGGAGGAGACCTGCCGCAACGGCATCCGCGACCCGCTCGGCAACGGCGGCAACAACCCGCCCGAGGTCTGCGACGACGGCAACCTGGTGAACGACGACGCCTGCCGCAACGACTGCCTCGGCGGCGCCGGCTGCGGCAACGGCCTGCTCGACCCGCTCCGCGGCGAGCAGTGCGACGAGGGCTCGAACGAGACCGCCACCTGCGACTTCAACGCGAACGACGCGTTCGACCCCAACAACTGCACGATCCCGATCTGCGGCGACAACCACAAGAACACGCTGGCCGGCGAGCAGTGCGACCCGGGCGCGGTCGGCGCCAACGTCGCCGGCTGCAACTCGAACTGCACGCTGCCGGTGTGCGGTGACAACCGCGTCAACATCCCGGCCGGCGAGCAGTGCGATCCGGGCGCGGTCAACATGAACTCGCCGACCTGCGACAAGGACTGCACGGTCCCGGTCTGCGGCGACAACCTGGTCAACACCGCGGCCGGCGAGCTGTGCGACCCGGGCGCGATCGGCCTCGACACCACCGACTGCGACCACGACTGCACGCCGCGCGTGTGCGGCGACGGCTACGTCAACCCGGCGTCGTCGGCGAACCCGGCGATCGCGGCCGAGCAGTGCGACCCGGGCACGCCGAACACCGACAGCGCCACCTGCGACCGCGACTGCACCATCCCGGTCTGCGGCGACGGCCGCACCAACGGCGCCGCCGGCGAGCTGTGCGACCCGGGCACCCCCGGCACCGACGTGGTCGCCTGCGACCGCGACTGCACCCCGCCGGTCTGCGGCGACGGCCACGTCAACGCGGCCGCCAACGAGCAGTGCGACCCGGGCGCGGTCGGCGCCGACGTGATGCTGTGCGACAGCGACTGCACGGTCGCGTTCTGCGGCGACGGCCACGTCAACGCGTCGCGCGGCGAGACCTGCGACACCGCCGGCGTGTCGGCGACCTGCGACGCCGACTGCACCGCCTCCCACTGCGGCGACGGCGTCCTCAACCTGGCGGCCGGCGAGCAGTGCGACGACGGCAACAACGTCGACACCGACGCCTGCCGCAACAACTGCACGATCGCGACCTGCGGCGACCACGTGGTCGGCCCGGGCGAGCAGTGCGACGACGCCAACACCGACAACACCGATAGCTGCACCAACGCCTGCAAGAGCGCGGTGTGCGGCGACGGCGTCGTCCGCGCCGGCGTCGAGCAGTGCGACGACGGCAACAACATCGACACCGACAACTGCCGGAACAACTGCACGCTCGCGGTGTGCGGCGACGGCGTCAAGGACCAGGCCGCCCCCGGCATCGAGCAGTGCGACGACGGCAACGCGGTCGACAACGACGCCTGCCGCAACAACTGCCAGACGGCGGCGTGCGGCGACGGCGTGGTCGGCCCGATGGAGCAGTGCGACGACGGCAACATCGTCGACAACGGCAACGGCTGCACGGCGGCCTGCCAGCGCAACGACATGTGCGGCGACGGCGTCGTGCAGGCGCTGTTCGAGCAGTGCGACGACGGCAACACCACCGACGACGGCAACGGCTGCTCGGCGGCCTGCCAGCGGGTCGGCTCGTGCGGCGACGGCGTGGTGCAGTCGCTGTTCGAGCAGTGCGACGACGGCAACACGACGTACCAGCCGGCCAACGGCTGCAGCGCCACCTGCACGCGCGCCGGCTTCTGCGGCGACGGCGTGGTGCAGTCGCTGTTCGAGCAGTGCGACGACGGCAACTCCGTCAACGGCGACAACTGCACGAACGCGTGCAAGACCCCGGTCTGCGGCGACGGCTTCATCGACGCCCAGGCGCCCGGCATCGAGGCGTGCGACCCGGGTCAGGTCGGCGGTTTCAGCGCGACGTGCGACTCGGACTGCACCGCCAACGTCTGCGGCGACGGCCTGGTCAACTTCGCGGCCGGCGAGCTGTGCGACCCCGGCTCGGTCGGTGGCTTCACCGCCACCTGCGACTCGGACTGCACGCCGCGCATCTGCGGCGACGGCGTCCGCAACGCGATGGCCGGCGAGGCGTGCGACACCGCCGGCACCACCGCCACCTGCGACGGCGACTGCAGCGCGGTGACCTGCGGCGACGGCTTCGTCAACGTGCCGGCCGGCGAGCAGTGCGACGACGGCAACAGCAACAACAACGACGGCTGCCGCAACAACTGCACGCTGCCGTCGTGCGGCGACGGCGTGGTCCAGACCGGCGAGCAGTGCGACGACGGCACCACGAACAACAACGACAACTGCGTCAACTGCAAGCTGTCGACCTGCGGGGACGGCGTCACCGACCTGCAGGCGCCCGGCGTCGAGGAGTGCGACGACGGCAACAACGTCAACACCGACAACTGCACCAACCAGTGCAAGATCGCGGTGTGCGGTGACACGTTCGTCGACGCCGCGCTGCCCGGCACCGAGGCGTGCGACGACGGCAACGTGCTCAGCACCGACAACTGCACGGCCGCGTGCGTCGCCAACGTCTGCGGCGACGGCTTCCTCGACAGCCAGGCGCCGCGCATCGAGCCGTGCGACGACGGCAACTCGAGCAACAACGACGACTGCATCACGGTGCCGTCGGGCATGGACGCCGGCAACTGCGCGGTCGCGTCGTGCGGCGACGGCTTCGTCGACATGCTCGGCCCGGTGACCGAGGCGTGCGACCCGGGCACGCCGGGCGGCTTCACGCCGACCTGCGACTCGGACTGCACGCTGCCGGTCTGCGGCGACGGCCTGGTCAACACCGCCGCCGGCGAGGTCTGCGACAACGGCGCCGGCAACGGCCAGCCGGGCAACGCGTGCGACGCGACCTGCCACCGGGCCACCGGCCAGGTGTGCGGCGGCAACGGCGAGTGCGGCACCAGCTTCTGCACCGACGGCTTCTGCTGCAACGAGGCGTGCGGCGACCTGTGCGAGTCGTGCAAGGCGGCCGACACCGGCGGCCAGAACGGCACCTGCGCGTTCGTGACGACGCACCAGGATCCGGCCAACGAGTGCCCGGCCGCCGCGCCGGACGACGAGGGCCCGAACTGCGCGCCGAACAACACGTGCGGTCCGTGATCGTTCGACTCCCGGCGTGACCTGGCGGCCCCCGCGTGACGGGGGCCGCGTCGCTTTCGGCGGGCCGGAGCTTTTCCGCTCGCCGCGGGCCCCGGATCGCCAATACTCGAAGCATGTCCTTGCCAGCCGCTCGCGTCGTCCGCAAGGGAGGGATCGCCGTCGTGCCGCCGCCCGTGCCGTGGGCGCAGCGCCTGGCCGCCGCCGAGGCCGGCATGGGCCAGCGGACGCGCGCCACGCTGGCGGCGATCGTCGGGCTGTGGCCGGTGACGGCGGTGCTCGCGCTGGCGGCGAGCCTGCTGGCGATGGCCGCGATCAGCGGCTCGCCCTGACGCCGGTCAGTCGGTCGCGGGGACGTCGGCCTCGTCGTCGAGGTCGACGCTGGCGAGCGCGCGCGGCAGGTCGAGGATGCTCTCGTTCGGCGAGCCGACCAGCATGGCCGGGCTGAGGTCGACCAGGCCCCACGGCTTGACCTTGCCGGAGGTGACGGCGAACGCCCCGCTGTCGACGCGGCCGACCACGCCGAAGCCGCTCGACAGCGGCACCTGCGCCAGCTCGACGAGCTTCTCCGGCAGGTGGCTGCAGTCGAGCTCGACCAGGCCCTGCTCGCAGGTGGCGACCAGCCGGTAGCCCTTGATGCGGCGCTCGAGCAGGAGGACGTTGCCGAGCGACGCCCGGTGGATCTCGCGCCAGCCGGCGCGCGGGCCGTCGTGGCGGACGAGATCGACGAAGTCGAGGTGGAACAGGCCCGGCTCGTTGATGCGGCGGGCGAGCAGCCCCGACGAGGTGACGACGGCGTCGACCAGGCCCTGGGCGTGGAGGTCGATCACCGGCGAGCGCGAGTCCTCGGTCCACCAGGAGCCGGGCGTGTGGGGCGCGCAGCCGAGGAAGACGTTGCGGGCGCTCGACCCCTTCAGCCACTCGGAGATGGCGCAGGCCACCTCGGGCGCGCTGCCGGTGTCGTGCAGCCGGCGGTCGCCGTTCCAGAGGACGCTGTCGCCGGGCAGCCGGTGGATGGCGTCGAGGTGGAAGTAGCGGCCCTCCCACGGCGGCTCGAGCGACAGCTTGTCGCCGACCTTCACGTTGGCGACGGCGTCGAGGTCCTCGGGCACGGCGATCGAGGTCTCGCCGCGCGGGTCGAGCGCGACGAACAGGAGGCCGCGCGGGGTCAGGCCCTGCTTCCGCAGCTCCCGCAGGCCGAGGACGAGGCCGGCGGGGTCCCGGTAGCGATAGACGCGGGTCGCGATCATGGGCCGCCGACCCTAGCAGGTCGCGGGCGGGCCCGCCCGCTCGGAGGGTCGGCCAGCATGCCAACTCTCTCGTCGATCGACCGGGGCCGAGGAGGGCCTCGGGACCGATCTCGGTCAGCGCAACCCCGCGCCGAGCTGGGCTCGGACGCCAACTGCGCGAGTTTCGATCGGTTGCGCGGAACGCATTTCCTGGCAACCCTCTCGGTGATCGCTGGCCGTGTACCGACTGCCCCGCGAGGGGAGATTTCCGCCGGCCGGGGCGCGCTCGCGGCGTTCTGCGGGGGGAGGGGTTGGGTATGGAGCCCGATCTTCTTGGTTGCTCACAGGAGCGTGCCGTGCAGGATGATCTGGGCGACGGCGAAGTAGATGACGAGGCCGCTCACGTCGACGAGGGTGGCGACGAACGGGGCGGAGGCGCTGGCGGGGTCGGCGCC
>DASZXE010000170.1:0-2486 GCA_035546475.1 Kofleriaceae bacterium | reverse complement strand
GGCCTCCGCGCCTGCGGACGCTGCGAGCGCGGCGCCGCCGGCGGCCGGCGCGCGCAGCCCCGGTGGCCGCCGGCCGGCGTAGCACGGCGCGTAGACGATGTAGTCGACGTCGACCTCGCTCTCGGCGGGCGTGTGATCGTGGAGGACGCAGCCGAGGATCGACGTGTCCTCCGGCACCGCGCCGTCGAAGAAGACCTGCGCGCACAGCTTGGTGCACGCGAGGTCGTCCGCGCGGCACTGCGCGATCGCGGTCGAGTAGATGCCGCGTGGATCGACGAGCTGCGAGCCGTGCGTCGGGTCCGCCATCGGCGGGCAACAGCCGGGCGCCATGCGCGCGCTGCCGAGGAGCGCGCCGCTCGACGCGACCAGGCTGCGCAGCCGCGCGCGCAGCCCGCCCGGCGGCCGGCGGTGGAGATCGGAGGAGGTCGGCGCCTGCGGATCGCGAGCCATGGAGCGAGGCCTTCAGCACGGCCCGTGCCACGCGCCGGCCGCGGCGCGCGAGCCCGCGCGGCGCCACCGGCGGCGACGTCGCTCGCCGCCCGGGTCGCCCGCAACAGGCCGACTTGCGCCGGCGATCGCCGAACGCGTCGCGAGCACCCGCGCCCGCGGCGCCGCCGGCCCGACCGGCGCGATCGCGACACGGATGTCCGGAATCGCGGTCCGCGCCGCCGTCGCGCCGCGCGGCCCCGGCTCCGACCCGCCGCGGCCCGCGCGATCGTCCCGCGATCACGCGACGCTGCGGCCGGGCCGGCGGGCCTCGGTCTTGCAGTCGCCGGCCCCATGCCCCTCGCTCGCCCGCGGTCCGCGTCCGTCGTCGCCTCGGTCGTCGCCTCGGTCGTCGCCGCCGCGCTGGTCCTGACCGCCGCCCCGGGCCGCGCCGCCGCCGACAAGGCCGGGCCAGCCGTCGACCTCTCGTTCGGCGGCGGCCGCTTCACCGGCGCGATCGCCGACCAGGCCCGTCCGACGTCGCTCCTCTACCGGCTCGGCGCGGGCGTCTCGCGCGGGCCGTGGTCGCTGCTGCTGAGCGCTCATCTCTACATGCTGAGCGACCTGTCCGAACCGCGGACGATGGGCACGACCGTCAGCTACCTCGGCGTCGGCGTCGAGCCGTCGGTGCGGCGCGAGCTCACCCACGGCAGCGGCCTGCGCCTGCACATGCGGCTCGGCTACGCCTGGCGCTGGCTCCGCGGCGACCAGCAGGTGCAGCGGCTCTGCGACGTCCACGGCGGCTGTGACGGCGGCTACTGGCAGGAGACGCCGAGCTACACCGCGAACGGCCCGGTGCTCGCGTTCGGTGTCGGCTACCGGGTGCCGGTGCGCGGCACCATCTGGCCCGCCTTCGGCCTCGAGCTGGCCGTCGCTCATTATCACCTCGACCGCCTCGGCAAGGACCCCGACCTCGACGACACCTTCGTCAGCCTCGGCCTCAACATCGCCATCGGCCGCGCCCGCTAGCGTTTCGCGAGCGCGCGGCGCGCCGAGGCGAAGAACCGCGGCCCCGTCCACCGCCACGGCAGGGGCGCGGCTCGAGCGGGAATGGCCGGGCCGCCTTGCCCGGTTGCCCATCCGATCCACGGTTCCCTCTTGCGATCGAAACTACGGCCGTAGTAGTAATACGAGCGTTGTCGTCACGACCGAGGAGCTTCATGGCGCGCCCGCCCGAGCTGACCCCTGCCGAGTTCAACCTGATGAAGGTCCTGTGGCGGCTCGGCAAGGCCACGGTCGCGGACGCGCGCGCGGAGCTGAACCGGCCCGAGCACGTCGCCCGCAAGGGCGGCGGCGAGCTCGCCTACACGACGGTCATGACCCTCCTCGGCCGCCTCGCCGCCAAGGGCGCGGTCGAGGTCGACCGCGAGCGCGAGCCGTTCGTCTACAAGCCGGTCCGCGCCCGCGAGACGGTCCTCAAGGACCGGCTGCGCGACTTCCTCCACGAGGTGTTCGACGGCCAGGCCGACGCGATGGTGCTCGGCCTCGTCGAGGACGAGTCGATCAGCATCGACGAGCTGCGCGCGATCGAGCGCCGCATCGAGGCGGTCGAGGGCACGACCGACGCGACCGCCGGCGGCGACGACCTCGCCGGCGCCGCCGTCGCCACGGCCGGCGCCCGCCCCCCCACCGCCGCCCGCGCCCGCCGCAAGGAGCGCCGGTCGTGACCGCCGGGCTCGCCGCCGGCGCCGAGCGCGCGCTGTCGCTGCTCGCCACCGCGCTCGTCCACGGCACGGTGCTCGCCGTCGTCGGCGCGGTGCTGGCGGCCACGGTCCTCCGCCGCGCGCGGCCGGCCGTCGTCGCCGCGATGTGGACGGTCGTCCTCCTCAAGTTCGTCGTCCCGTTCGGCCCCGGCGCGCGCTTCTCGCTCGCCTCGCTGGCCTCCCGCGCCCGTGCGCCGCAGCCGGCGTCGCTCGTCCTCGTCGTCGATCCGGCCGCTGCCCGCCCGGCCGCGCCGCACCGCCACCACGACCGCTCCGCGGCCCCGCTCGCGCTCGCCG
>DASZXE010000169.1:0-1830 GCA_035546475.1 Kofleriaceae bacterium | reverse complement strand
CGCACCCACGCGCTGCTCGCGCTCGCGTCGCTGGCGCGCGACGACGGCGACACCGGCGCCGCCGCCACCTACGCGCGCGACGCCTCCGAGCTCGCCCGCGACGCCGGCCTGCCCGTCGAGCGGCTGGCGGCGACCGTCGCGCTCGACGCCATCACCGGCGGCGACGTCGAGATCTCGCTCGAGCAGAGCGGCGCCGCCGCCGCGATGGCGCCCGCCGCGATCGAGGCCGCCGGCCGGCTGCTCAGCGACCTCGGCCTGACCGCCATGCGCCCGTTCCGCGTCATCGACGCCTCCGGCGCGGTCAGCGACGTCGCCGACGCCGATCCCGAGGTGCTGCGGCTGCCGGTGCGCACGCTCGCCGTCGACGCCGTGCGCGAGACGATCTGGCGGCGCGGCACCGAGCTCGCCGATCTCCGCCGGCGCAGCCTGCTGAAGAAGCTGCTCTTCCTCTTCGCGGCGGCGCCCGGCAAGACCTTCTCGAAGGAGGAGATCGTGCAGACCGTGTGGAGCGTCGCCTACCACCCGCTCCGCCACGACGCCGCGCTGTTCACCAACATCATGCGCATCCGCCGCCTGCTCGGGCAGGACGGCGCCGACATCATCCGCGTCACCGAGGACGGCTACCGCTTCGATCCGCCCGACGACTTCGTCTTCGTGACGCCGGCCTGAGCCGCGCGTCGCGGCGCGCCGGGCGTCAGTTGATCCAGCGCGGCGGCACCGGGCGGTCGTCGTCCTCGTCGGTCTCGGCCTCCGCATCGGCCAGCACCCCGCCGTGCGCGTCGAGCACCGCCTCGTCGACCGCCGTCGGCGGCGGCACGAACACCCAGCGCGAGTCGTGCGTGCGCCGCCGCGCCGCCGCCTCGTCCTCCGCCTCCCACGCGGCGAGCTGCGCCTTCGAGCGCCGCCGCCGCTTCCACCAGCCGAGCACGAGCAGGAACGCCGCGATCACCCACAAGGCCGACGCGAAGACGCTGGCCGGCACCAGCATGTAGCGCCGCACCAGGCTCGACTTCCACTCGGCGAACAGGTCGTCCATCGACGCGCCGTACGCCTGCATCGCCGCGTCGTCGAGCGACGCGCCCCCCGACAGCGCGCGCAGGAAGCGGCGGAACGGCCACGGATCGCCGTCGTCTTCGGCGTCCGGCCAGCGCCCGCGCTCGACGAGGAAGCCGACGAAGTCGTAGCTCTCCGCGTACGCGCGCGACGCCGGCAGCTCGGCGGCCGGGAAGCCCGCCTCGAGCTGGTCGAGCGGCCGCACGCCGCCGAACCAGGCCATGCCGGCGAGCGTCTCCAGCCGGTCGACGTCGAACTCGCGCGCGTGCTGCCACGCGAACCCCTCGTGCAGCCAGCGCGGGGCGTCCGGGATCGCCGCGCCGAGCGCGACGTGGGCGAGCTCGTGCGCCAGCGTCTTGTCGAGGTCGTGGAGCTGACCGCCGCGCCGGATCGCCAGCGCGATCACGCCGACGTCGGGATAGGCGACGCCGGCCGCCCACGTCGGCGCCCCGCGGCCCGCCGGCGACACCGCCTCCAGCTCCGACGTCTGATCGACGATCCGGATCTCGATCGACGCCGGCCGCGGCAGCCCGTCGAGGTCGACCTCGATCGCGGCGAGGTCGCGGCCCGCGTGATCGGCGACCCAGCGGGCCGGCCGGTCGAGCCCGGCCGCCGCGCGCACGTGGATCGCACCGCGATCGATCGCGATCGGCAACGCGATCGCCGCGGCCTGCGCGCCGGCGTCCTCCGCCGCCACCCGTCGCGCGCCCGCCGCGATCGCCACCAGCATCGCCACCGCGATCGCCGCCCGCCGCCACCATGCGCGCCGCGCGCTCA
>DASZXE010000168.1:0-4132 GCA_035546475.1 Kofleriaceae bacterium | reverse complement strand
TGGCCGCGCGGGTGGCCGGCGGCTGCTCGCACGCGACGAGCGCGACGCCGGCGATCAGGAGGAACGACGCGACGATGGAGGCCCTCACGGCACGAAGGAGTACCACCGCGGGCGGGCCGACCTCAACGTTTCGTTCGAGGCTGCGACCACGTGGCCGCGGCGGCCGCGCAGGACTGCGGTAGCGTGCGCGCGTGCGCTACCTGCATCCCGACCGCGACGAGGCGCTCGAGCTATCGACCGACGACGTCTTCCTCAACCCCGGCTACTTCGACGGCGGCTCGCGGCTCGACACCGATCTGTCGCCGCCCGACTTCGCCGGCGGCTCGCACCCGATCGTGTCGGCGAACATGAACGCCGTCACCGGCAAGCGGATGGCGGAGACGATGGCGCGGTTCGGCGGCCTCGGCGTGCTGCCGCAGGACATGGACCTCGAGACCGTCGCCCGCATCGTCAAGCACATCCACGCCGCCGACGTCCGCTACGACACGCCGCTCGCCGTCTCGCCGCGCGCGACGCTGCGCGACGTCCAGGGCATCATCCGCAAGCGCGCGCACGACCTGGTCGTCGTCGTCGACGACGAGCGACGGCCGCTCGGCATCGTCACCCACGCCGACCTGCGCGACCGCGACCAGTACACGCCGGCCTCCGCGCTGATGTCGACGCGCACGATCGCGCTGCCGGTCGGCGTGTCGAACCGCGAGGCGTTCCTCCGCATGGAGGAGGCGCGGCTCAAGGCGGCGCCGGTGCTCGACGCGGCGGGCCGGCTCGCCGGCGTCATCACGCGCAACGACGCCGTGCGCCTCGAGCTGCTGCGGCCGACGCTCGACGGCGGCGGCCGCCTGATGGTGGCGGCGGCGCTCGGCATCTCCGCCGACGCGCGCGAGCACGCGGCCGCGCTGCTCGACCTCGGCATCGCCGCGATCGTCCTCGACACCGCGCACGGCCACCAGCGCCGGATGCTGGAGGCGATCGCGGCGGTGAAGGACGTCGTGCGCGGCCGGGTGCCGATCGTCGCCGGCAACGTCTGTACCGCCGCCGGCACCGACGCGCTCATCGACGCCGGCGCCGACATCGTCAAGGTCAACATCGGCCCCGGCGCGATGTGCACGACGCGCATGCAGACCGGCGCCGGCCGCCCCACCTTCACGTCGGTGCTCGTCTGCGCGCGGGCGGCGCGCGCCCGCGGCAAGCACGTGTGGGCCGACGGCGGCGTCCGCCACCCGCGCGACGTCGCGCTCTACCTCGCGGCCGGCGCCGCGCGCGTGATGGTCGGCACCGCGCTCGCCGGCACCTACGAGAGCCCCGGCGACGTCAAGGAGGACGCGGCCGGCCTGCTCTACAAGGAGAACTACGGCATGGCGAGCGCGCGGGCGGTGCGCGACCGCACCGCCGACGAGGATCCGTTCGAGCGCGCCAAGAAGGGCTTCTTCCGCGAGGGCATCTCGTCGTCGCGCATCTACATCCGCGAGGGCCAGGAGAGCGTGGGCGACGTGCTCATCGAGATGATCACCGGCGTCCAGTCGGCGTTCACCTACGCGGGCGCGCGCACCGTCGACCAGTTCCACGACCAGGCCGAGATCGGCGTGCAGACCGCCGCCGGCTACGTCGAGGGCACGCCCCACGGCGCCGTCCGCGCCTGACCGCGCGCCGGCGGCGTCACCACATGGCGCGCAGGCGGGAGGCGACGTCGACGACGGGGGCGGTGACGGCGCCGGCGGCGGCGGCGAGCGAGCCGGCCGGGCGGCCGCGGACGACGCGGCGGAAGTGGGGCAGGACGTCGTCGGGCAGGAAGCGCGAGCGCGGCGCGTAGACGTGGCGATCGCCGCGCTTCGCCTGGTGCTCGACGTACATGCGGAGCGGCTGCACCAGGTGCAGGTGATCGCGGGCGCGCGTCATCGCGACGTACAGGAGGCGGCGCTCCTCCTCGAGCTGTTCGTCGGTGCCGGCGCCGAGGTCGGACGGGATGCGGCCGTCGATCACGTCGAGGACGAAGACCGCCTTCCACTCCTGCCCCTTGGCGGAGTGGATCGTCGACAGGATCAGGTAGTCCTCGTCGAGCAGCGGCGGGCCGGCGAGGTCGCCGGTCGACGACGGCGGATCGAGCGTGAGGTCGTCGAGGAAGGCGGCCCGCCCGGCGGCGGCTCCGGCCAGCGCCTCGAGCTGCTCGAGGTCGCCGGCGCGCGCCTGCGCCGCGTCGTAGCGCTCGACGAGGATCGGCTCGTAGAAGCGGCGGACGCGGCCGAGCTGGCCGGCCCACGGCGTCGACGGCTCGGCGAGCGCGGCGAGCAGCGCGCAGAGCGCCGTCCAGGTGTCGCCGGCGCCGCGCGGGGCGGGCAGCGAGGCCAGGGCGGCGAAGCCCGGCGGTGACGCGGCGGCGACCGCGTCGGCGGCGCGTCGTCCGAAAGCCGGACCGGCGCCCGGCACGAGCTGCGCGACGCGGAAGCCGGCGACGCGATCGACCGGGTTCTCGGCCCAGCGGAGGATCGCCAGCAGGTCCTTCACGTGCGCCGCCTCGAGGAACTTGAGGCCGCCGTACTTCACGTACGGGATCCGGCGGCGGCCCAGCTCGAGCTCGAGCGCGTCGGCGTGATGGGCGGCGCGCACCAGCACCGCCTGGTCGTGCAGCGCGAGCCCGGCCTCGCGGTAGGCCAGCACCTGCTCGACGACGTAGTCGACCTCGGCCAGCTCGTCGTCGACGGTGGCGAGCACCGGCGGCTCGCCTCCCGCGCGGGTCGCGCGCAGCCGCTTGTCGAGCCGCTCGCGCGCCCGCTCGATGACCGCCTGCGCCGCGCCGACGATAGGCGCGGTCGACCGGTAGTTGTCCTCGAGCGGCACCAGCCGCGCCGGCGTCGCGAACCGGTGGCGGAAGTCGAGGATGTTGCGCACGGTCGCCGCGCGGAACGAGTAGATCGCCTGGGCGTCGTCGCCGACCGCGGTCACGCCGCGCCCGCTCGGCGCGAGGCCGACCACCAGCTCGGCCTGCAGCGCGTTGGTGTCCTGGTACTCGTCGACGAGCACGTGGTCGAAGCGGCCGCGGATCGCGCCGGCGACCTCGGGCGCCGACATCGCCTGCCACCACCAGAGCAGCAGGTCGTCGTAGTCGAGCAGGTGGCGGGCGAGCTTGTCCTCGACGTACGCCGCGAACAGGCCGCGCAGCGGCTCGGCGTGCTCGCGGCACCAGGGGAACGACCCGGCGAGCACCTCCTCGAGCGGCGCGCGCGCGTTGACGACCCGCGAGTAGATCGCCAGGCAGGTGTCCTTGCGCGGGAAGCGGCGGTCGCCCTTGCCGAGGCCGCGCTCGGCGCGCACGACGTCGAGCAGGTCGGCGGCGTCGCCGCGGTCGAGCACCGTGAAGGCGGGATCGAGGCCGATCGCGGCGGCGTGCAGGCGGAGGAGCCGCGCGCCGACGGCGTGGAACGTGCCCGCCCACGGCAGGTCGGCGCCGCGCACCGCCTGGCCGACGACGTGGAGCGCGCGGCGGGTCATGTCGGCGGCGGCGCGCCGCGAGAAGGTGAGCAGCAGGATCCGCCGCGGGTCGGCACCGTCGAGGACGAGCTGGGCGAGCCGGTGCGCGAGCGTCGTCGTCTTGCCGGTGCCGGCGCCGGCGACGATGAGCAGCGGCTCGTCGCCCCGGTGCATCACCGCCTCCCGCTGCGAAACGTTGAGGCTGGCGTGGACATCCATGCTGTACGTTTGTACAGTAGGCTCGATCCTGCGGTCCAGTTCCCGGCGGCGGCCGGGATCACAAGAGCGGCAGCGTGCCGGTGATCGCGTCGACGTCCTCGGACCAGGCGGGGCCGACGGCGCAGCAGGTCGGCGTCGGCACGCCGTGGAACTCGGTCGCGCCCGCGTCGACGATGAGCGCGCACGGCAGGCCGGCGGCGCGCGCGCGCGCGACGACGTCGTCGAGCGCCGCCTCCGACGTCACGCCGACGCACACCTTGGTGAAGCGGCCGCCGAGCCACTCGGCCATGGCGTCGTCGAGCGTGAAGGTGAACGTGCCGCCCGCGGCCGGCTCCGGCGTGCCGCCGGCGCGCCGGTCGAGGAAGACCTTCAGCGACGCGTGCGCGCCCTGGGCGATCATCTTCCCCTTGCGCATGTTGAGGTCCTTGCGCATGACGATGACCTGCTT
>DASZXE010000167.1:0-1862 GCA_035546475.1 Kofleriaceae bacterium | reverse complement strand
GCCGAGCCGGCCAGCGAGCACGGACGCGAGCGCGAAGGCGCCGACCTCGGCCGCGAGCTGGAGGCCGATCGGCGCGCCGACCCGCAGGAGCGCGCGGGCGGCCGGCGGGCGCTTCGGCGGCGCGGGGGACGGCGGCGCCGGCAGCTCGTGCGCGATCAGCCGGAAGGCGCCGGCGAAGTAGAGCGTGGTGAGGATCGTGACGAACGACGTCGCGAGCGCCGAGCCCATCGCGCCCATCGGCGGGATGCCGAGCGCGCGCCAGCCGAAGATCATCGGCAGATCGAGCGCGGCGTTCGCGATGTTGCCGGCGACGACGGCGACCACCAGCGGCCGCGTGCGGCCGTGCGCCTGCAGCGCGCCGCGGTACGCGAGCTGCACGAGGAACGGGATGACGCCGGGCACGCGCGCGTAGGCGAAGACGCGCGCCTCGTCGGCGACCGCCGGCTCGACGCCGGCGACCGACAGCAGGAGCGGCGTCGCCATGATCGCGAGCGACAGCACCGCGCCGAGGCGGACCGCGACCGCGACGCCGTCGGCGACGAGCCCCGGCGTCCGCCAGCGCTCGCCGGCGCCGATCGCCTGGTTGAGCAGCGGGTCGAGGCCGAGCAGCACGCCGAGGCCGATGCAGGTGACCGCGAAGAAGAGGGCGTTGCCGATGCCGGCGCCCGCCATCGCGTCGGCGTGGTAGCGGCCGAGCATCGCCGTGTCGACGAGGCCCATGAGCACGAGGCCGAGCTGCTGCGCGGCGAGCGGGATCGCCAGGCGCACCTGCGCGGACACCTCGCGGCGGATCGACACGGCGCGGGCTGCTTAGCATGCGCGCCTCCGCCGCGCGCGCCGCCCGTTCACCCCCGACGTTGACGGCGACGGCGACGGCGACGCGAACGTGGACGTTGACGTCGGCGTCGACGCCGGACCTCGACGGCACCTGCGCCTCGACGCCACCCGACCCTCGGCGATCGAGCCTCGCGTCCCGGCCGCCGCGTCAGGGCGTCGCGAGCTGCTTCAGCGCCCACTCGACCTTCTCGCGCAGGCGGTCGGGCAGGTCGAGCTCGGCGAGCGCGCGGTACTCGGCGGCGGCGCCGGCGCGATCGCCGTGCGACCAGGCGAGCGCGGCGAGGGCCAGCCGCGGGCGCGGATCGCGCGGGCGCAGCGCGCGCGCGTGCTCGAGCGCGACGCGGGCGCCGTCGTCGTCGCCGAGCGAGTGGCGGACGATGCCGAGGTCGTGCCAGGCCGCGGGGTCGCCGGGCGTCAGCACGGTCACCCGCGCGAGATCGTCGGCGGCGGCCGGCAGGTCGTCCCACAGGAGGAGCGTCGACGCGCGCTCCTTGCGGGCGAACGCCTCGCTGGCAGCGTCGGGCGCCTGCGCGACGGCGCGGTCGTAGGCGGCGCGCGAGGCGGTGTGATCGCGGCGCGACAGCGCGTCCTCGGCCTCCGTGATCGCGGCGCGGGTCGCCGGCGACGGGCCGACCGGCCGCGGGTGCGCGCACGCCGCCACGCCGAGCGCCGCCACGAGCAGCGCCGCGAGCGCGCCGGTCCGTTCCCCGGCCCACCGACCGGCCCGCCGACCGACCCGCCGACCGACCCGATCGGGCAGGCCGGACGGCCGGGGCGGCGGTGGTAGGCTGCGAGGGCGATGATCCACAAGAACCTGCTCGACATCCTCGCGCGCCAGGGGTTCACCCGCGATGGCGACGTCTTCCACCTCGGCAACGGCCACGGGTGCTCGGTCTACCTCGCGTACGCCGACGAGTCGTTGATCCTCGACCGCATCACCGCCGTCGAGGTGACGCCCGAGATCGCCGTCCTCGTCACCCAGCGGCGCGAGCGGTTCGCCGTCGAGCTGTCGGAGATCCGCTGCG
>DASZXE010000166.1:0-13434 GCA_035546475.1 Kofleriaceae bacterium | reverse complement strand
GGTGCAGGACGGCGAGCGGTCGGTCACCCTCCGCCGCACCGGCGACGCCACCGCCGCCCGCGCACGCCACGCAGGTCCGCACGTTCGAGGGCATCACCGAGTACGCGCTGCCCAACGGCCTCCGCGTGCTGCTCTTCCCCGATCCGACGCAGTCGACGGTGACGGTGAACATCACCTACTTCGTCGGCTCGAAGCTCGAGGGCGCCGGCGAGACCGGCATGGCGCACCTCCTCGAGCACATGATGTTCAAGGGCTCGCCCGACCACCGCAACGTCCTCAAGCTGATGGACGAGCGCGGCGCGTTCGCGAACGGCACCACCTGGCAGGACCGCACGAACTACTACGAGACCTTGCCCGCGGCCGGCGACAATCTGCCGTGGGCGCTCGCGCTCGAGGCCGACCGGATGCGCCACGCCAGCATCTCCGACGACGATCTGTCGACGGAGTTCAGCGTGGTCCGCAACGAGATGGAGTCGGGCGAGAACGATCCGCGCACGATCCTCGAGCAGCGCGTCACCGCGACCGCGTACATCTGGCACAACTACGGCAAGGACACGATCGGCTCGCGCAGCGACGTCGAGCATGTGCCGGCCAGCCGCCTGCACGTCTTCTACGACCGCTACTACCAGCCCGACAACGCGATGCTGGTCATCGCCGGCAAGTTCGACGCGCCGGCGGCGCTCGCCGAGGTGGAGGCCCGCTTCGGCGCGATCCCGAAGCCGGACCGCGTGCTGCCGCCCAGCTACACCGTCGAGCCGGTGCAGGACGGCGAGCGGTCGGTCACCCTCCGCCGCACCGGCGACGTCTACCTGGCGATGGCGCTCTACCACGGCGTCGCCGGCGCCGATCCGGATCACGAGGCGCTCGACGCCGTCGGCGACCTGCTCACCCGCGAGCCGACCGGCCGCCTCTACAAGGCGCTCGTCGTGAAGGGGCTGGCCGCCGACGTCTGGTCGTCGCAGTACCTGTTCCGCGATCCGAGCTACCTCATCATCGGCGTCAAGGCCAAGGACGCGTCGACGATCGCGAAGTGCAAGGACGTGATGCTGGCGACGATCGAGGGCCTGGCGACGTCGCCGGTCACCGCCGAGGAGGTCGATCGCTACAAGGCGTCGGCGCTGAAGGAGCTGTCGCTGTCGCTCGCCGACAGCCAGCGCATCGCCGTCGAGCTGTCGGAGTGGGCGGCGGTCGGCGACTGGCGCCTCATCTTCGCCCACCGCGCGCGGTTGAAGGCGCTCACCGCCGCCGACGTCCAGCGCGCCGCCAAGGCGTACCTGCGCGCGTCGAACCGCACGCTCGGCGAGTTCATCCCGACGCCGGCGCCCGACCGCGCGGCGGTCGCGCCGACGCCCGACGTGGCGTCGATCGTCGACAAGCTGGTGCCGGAGGCGGCCGACGAGGGCGAGGTGTTCGAGACGTCGCTCGACAACCTCGGCAAGCGCACCGCCTACCGCAAGCTCGCCGGCGGCCTGGAGGCGGCGTTCCTCGCCAAGAAGACGCGCGGCCACAAGGTCTACCTCCGCCTCGAGCTGCACCACGGCGACGCGAAGGCGCTCACCGGCAAGGCGATCGTCGCCGAGCTGGTCGGCGCCACCGTCGAGCGCGGCACGACCACCCGCAGCTACAGCCAGATCGAGGACCTCGAGGACAAGCTGACCGCCAACGTGCGCATCACCAGCGGCCCCGGCGACGTCTCGGTGCGCATCGAGACGGTGCGCGAGTCGCTGCCGCAGGTGATCGAGCTGGTCGCCGACATGCTCGAGCACCCGGCGTTCGACGACAAGGAGCTGGCGGTCGCCCGCGAGCAGGAGATCAGCAGCGCCGAGGAGGACCTGCAGGATCCGACGCAGCTCGCGTTCGTGCGCATCGGCCAGCTCCTGCAGCCGTGGCCGGCCGGCGATCCGCGCGAGCACATGTCGTACGCGGACCGGATCGCGCAGTTGAAGAAGGTCACCAGCAAGGACCTGCGCGCCTACCACGCCGCGTTCTGGGGCGCCGGCCACGGCGAGGTGTCGGCGGTCGGCGACTTCGACCCCGACGAGCTGAGCCGGGACCTCGAGAAGCAGCTCGGCGGCTGGATCAGCAAGGCGCCGTACACGCGCCTCGAGGACAAGGCGTTCGCGGCGCCCGGCAAGGAGGAGGTCATCGACACCCGCGACAAGGAGATGGCGATCGTGCTCGCCGCCCACGACCTGACGGTGAAGGACGACAGCCCCGACGCGCCGGCGATGACGCTGGCGTCGCAGATCCTGGCCGGCACCAGCGGCTCGCGGATGTGGATGCGCCTGCGCGAGCACGAGGGGCTGTCGTACGGCGTGTGGGGCGGCATCTTCCCCGGCGACGAGGACCCGGTCGGCGAGGTGACGGTCGGCGCCATCCTCGCCCCGCAGAACCTGGCCAGGGGCAAGGCCGCGATGGTCGAGGAGCTCGACAAGGCGGTCGCGCAGGGCGTCACGGCCGACGAGATCGAGACGGCGCGCAAGGGCTGGATCGACCAGCAGGACAACCTCCTCGCCGACGACTCGTCGCTGGCGAACGTGCTGGTCCACGACCGCAAGCTCGGCCGCGACTTCGGCTGGTACGTCGCCGAGCGGGCGAAGCTGGCGAAGGTCAGCGCCGACGACGTCACCCGCGTGCTGAAGACGTACCTTGAGCCGTCGCGGCTGGTCTTCGTGCTCGCCGGCGACCAGGTCAAGGCCAAGCCGCAGCCCGACCCGAACCAGAAGTAGCTCCGCGCGGATCAGTAGGTGAGCGTGAGGCCGAGGCCGGCGTTGGTGCCGAGCCGCTCGGTGAGCGGGATGAAGTCGAAGTAGTGGTAATAGAAGAGGTCGAGCTTGAGCTCGGCCTCGAGGCGGTCGGTCAGCGCGTACATGAGCTTGGCGCCGAACGTCTCCGACCACAGGGCCGACAGCTCGCGGTCCATCGTCATGCTCGGCCGCACGTCGACGTACTGCTTCTGGTAGAAGCGCGTCTTCGTCTGCGTGTAGATGCGATTGCGCAGGCGCAGCTCGAGGTGCGGCGTCAGGTTGACGAACGCGCGGGTGCCGATCGTGTGGCTGACGAGCCCCCAGGAGTCGACGTAGAAGCGGTAGTCGGCCTGCAGCGAGGCGTCGCCGCCGACGTGGCGGTTGAGCGCGATCACGGCGGCATTGCGCACGCGCAGGTTCGGGTCGGTCTCCGGCACCCAGAACATCGGCATGCCGCCGCCGTCGACGACGGGGACGAACCGGTACGGGCTCGCCTGGAAGCCGTCGGCGAGGCCGAGCGTGTCGCTGAGCTGCGCGACCGTGTGGCGGTCGATGACCTGCGTCCATGCCGCGCTGAGGTCGTGGACGGTGAGCCCGCGCGAGAAGTTGCGATCGCCGGCGCGGCCGACGTCGTTCATCGTCAGCGCGTACGTCAGCGAGACGGTCGAGTCCTTGTCGTTCAGGTCGCGCTCGAAGCCGCCGGAGATCGAGTGGGAGCGGTAGTCGTTCTCCGTCGAGAAGGTGTAGCCGCCCGACAGCTTCCAGCCGCCGACGAGGCGCCAGCCGCCGAGGTTGGCCTGGTGGCGCGTGTCGTGGATCGTGATCGCCGACGCCTGGGTGACGACGTCGATCGACGCGGAGCTGACGACGTCGGCGACGTAGCCGGCGTCGACGTGCGTGCGATCGTCGACGTCGACCTCGGCGTCGACCATCGGCGACACGACCTGCGTGTGATCGTCGTCGGCGTAAACCTGCAGCTTGGTCGCGAAGGTCGACTGCGCGTGCGCGGTGGCCGCGGCGCCGGTGATCGCGAGGCCGGCCGCCAGCGGCAGCACGCGGGCCAGCGAGCGCTCGCGCGGGCGCTCGACGACAGCCTCGGGGCGTTCGGGGCCTCGTGCGGGGCGTGTGGTCTGCGTTCCGGGTGCGCAGCGGAAGCGAGCCGGCCGCCATGCCCTGCCCGTTCCTAGTTGCATCCGCAGCCGCCTCCGGCGCTGCCGTAGCCGCCGGCCGAGCCCTCGCGGGACTCCTGCATGTGGAGATCGAGCTCGTCCTCGCGCGGGTCGGGGGCGAAGAGCATCTTGCGCTTGGCGAGCTCCTCGCGCTGGAACGGCTTGACGTGGACGCAGCCGGTGGCGAGGGCGGCGATCGTCGCCAGCGCGGCGGTCCGGCGCCGGCGCCCGAGGCGCGCGCGCCGGCGGCCGAGCGCGAAGGCGAGCACGAGGATCAGCGGGACGAGCGCGACGCCGGCGCCGGTGGTGCCGCGCGCGTCGCAACCGCCGCTGTCCGAGCGCGGCGCGGCGCCACCCCGCTCGCGCAGCGCGACCGCGCCCGCGAAGGTGTCGTCGCCGGTGACGTCGTTCGGGTTGTCCTCGGTGCCGTCGCCGCCGTTGCCGTCGACGACCGCCACGTACGCGGTGAGCGCGCCGGTGTCGGCCGGCGGCGCCGTCCAGCAGAGGTCCCACGACAGCACGCCGTGGTGGGTGCCGCTGTGGGTCACCGCGCTGTGATCGTCGAGGACGCGGACCGGCGCGGTCGGATCGTTCGCCGCGCAGGCGCCGTTGACCCGCGGCGCGAAGCCGCCGATCGGCTCGCCGCGCGCGTCGTCGATCTCGAGCGCGAAGCCGTTGTCGTCGCACCGGCTGTACGGCGTCACGTCGAAGCCGCAGTCGTCGCCGGCGGCGGTGCGGCTCGCGGCGGCGTGCGCGCCGGTGATCGTCACCTGCAGGTGGTACGTCTCGCCGGGCGCGTAGCCGCGATCGAACAGGTCGGCCGGATCGGCGCCGAGGTGGACGCCGACCTGGCCCGCCGGATCGGTGTGGCAGACCGAGCAGGTGTGGCCGGCGAACCGCGGCGCGCCGGTGAACGCGACGCCGCCGGCGCCGTTGTCGGTCAGCGCGTCGAGGTCGAACTGCGAGCCGGCGGGGAACGCGCGCGCGCTCCGGGGCGCCGCGCCGGCGGCCAGGAGCGCGGCGGCGGCGGTCAGGGCGGCAGCGCGCACGGGTTGCCTCCCGACAGCCAGGTCTCGATCGCGACCGCGCGCGGATCGTCCGGTCCGGTGAAGATGGCGCCGCCGACATGGGCGTAGCCGCCGTCCTCGGACGGCAGCGCCATGCGCAGCAGCAGGTTGTCCTCGGGCGCGACGCCGCCGTAGGTGAAGGCGACCGCCGAGAGGTAGTTGCGGTGGCGCTCGGCGTCGGTGATCGGCGCGGTGCGCTCGTCGGTGGTGCCCGCCGGGCCGAGCCGCAACTTCCCGACCGAGTAGACCCGCAGCGGCATCGTCGCCCGGCCGTGGCAGCCGGTGTAGCTGCAGTCGCGCGCCAGGATCGGCTCGACGCCGCACTGGAAGGCGCGCTCGTCGAGCGCCGCCACCAGCCCGCCATCGGGGGCACGGTCGGAGGCGCACGCCGCGAGGAGACACAGCACGAGCGCGCAGGCCCGGAACATCGACGGCGGAAGCTAGCGCGGCCGCGCTCCTCGCGCGGCGCCGGTGCCCTGACCGAAACTGACATCGACGCGGCGCGCGCGAGCGCGGTATCTCGACCGCCGCTGTGAAGGTTCCGTACAGGTTGCGCACACCTTGCGTCGACGGGGACACGCGAACGAGCCGATGACGGAGTCGCGCGACCGTGGCATCCTGCGTCGCCGTGAAGCGCCTCGCCGTGCTGCAGCCTTCTCGACGTGACGTCTGCACGGGCGTGCTCGGTTGCGCGTTCGGTCTGTGGATCGCCGGCTGCACCGGCAACAACGACGTGGTCCAGACCGGCGGCATCGGGCCGGAGGGCGACGACGACGACCAGCAGGCGCCCGACGCGCGGTCGATCGACGCGCGCGGGTTCGACGCGTCGGTCAACGTCGACGCCGGCATGACCGGCGGCACCTGCACGACCGGCGTCCTCGACGTCGGTGCACCGACCATGTTCGCCAGCGGCGCGCCGGTGCTGATCTCGTCGGCGTCGGCGTTCGTGGTGCGCGACGCCGGCGGCCTCTACGCGCTGTCGTCGCGCTGCACGCACAACAACGTCACGCTCAACGTGTCGTCGGGGCGGTTCCGCTGCCCGCGCCACGGCGCGCTGTTCACCTTCGACGGGGCGATCATCAGCGGGCCGGTCAGCCGCACGCTCGTGCACTACTCGCTGTGCGTGATGACGAACGGCCACGTCGGCCTCGACCGCAACACGGTCGTCGCGAACACGGTGCGGCTGACGGCGTAGGACGATGCCGCTCCTGCTCATGGCCGGCGTCTTCGTCGGCATCGGCGGCCCGGGGCCGGGCACCGACCGCGTCGATCGCCAGGTGGCGGCGCTCGTCCACCACGACGCGGGCGTCGACCGCGTCGAGCCGGGGGCGGGCGAGCGGCCGACGCTGATGCACGGCGGGCGGACCGCCGAGGCGATCGTGCGCCGGCTCGACCACGGCATGGTCGTCGCCGGGTGGCTCGACGACGCCGACTTGCAGCTCGTCGTCTACGACGCCGACGGCGTGGTCGTCGACCGGATCTCGATCGACGCGGCGGGCGGCGAGCTCGATCGCAAGGACCTCGAGCAGCTCCGGGCGACGCTGGTGGCCGACCTGCGTGGCAAGGCGCCGCCGCTGGGGACGGCGCCCCCGGAGGCGGCGCCGGCGGCGAGCGAGGAGGCCGGCGACGCCGGTGAGGCATCCGCGGGCGGCGGCAGCGCCGGCGCGGCCGACGGGACCGACGCCGGCGCGGCCGACGACGAGGTCGGCGACGACGAGCCGCGCCTGCGCCTGCGGCTCGCCGCCGGCGTCGGCCTCGGCGGCCGCCGCTTCAGCGCCGGCCCCGCGGGGGGCACCGGCTCCGACGCGGCGCCGGTGCCCGCGCTCGTGGTCGCCGGCCGCGTGCAGCCGGCGCCGAAGGTCGAGCTGGACGTCTCGCTCGAGCGCACCGTCGCGATGTCGACCGACCTCGGCGGCGACGCCGTCGACAGCTCGATCACGCGGTGGGAGGCGGCGGCGCGGATCGCGCTCGGGCGCCGGCTGCGCGTCGTCGCCGGCGCCGGCCGCCGCGACGTCGTGATCGACTCGAAGCTGCTCGCCCGCTCGCCCGACGCGCACTACGGCTACCTGATCGCCGGCGTCGACGGCGCGCTGCACCTCGGCCGGCGCGCGTCGCTGCACGGGGCGGTCGCGCTCGAGCCGGTCGTCACCGGCGAGCAGCCGACGATGGCGTCGCTCGGCGGCGCGCGGCGCTGGGCGATCGACGGCACCGCGGGCGTCGAGGTCGCGCTGCCGCACGCGCTCCACCTCGACGTCGCCGCCGACGTCCAGCGGTTCGCCTGGAGCTGGCCGGCGGCCGGCGCGCGCGGCGACGGCGGCGCCAGCGACACGTTCTCGTCGATCCGCCACGCGCTCGGCGGCGCGCAGTGAGGTGGCGGCTCGGTCCCGGCTGGACCGACGACGCGGCGATGGCCGCGGCGTGGCGGGCGGCGGCGCCGTTCCCGCACCTCGTGCTCGACGACGTCGTCGAGCCGGAGCGGCAGGACGAGCTGATGGCGATCGTCGACGACGAGCCGGCGCACGCGTACGAGGGCGAGATCTTCCGGTTCGACGCGACCGCGCCCGAGCCGACCACGGCGGCGTTCCGCGCGCTCCGCGATGACTTCGCGGCGACGTTCGCGCCGGCGCTGGCGCGCATCACCGGCAAGGCGGTCGCGCGCGTCGACATGCGCGGCTTCGCGTACGGCGCGGGGCACTACCTCCTGCCGCACACCGATCACCAGGACGGCCTCGGGCGGGCGATCGCGTACGCCTGCTACCTGCCGACGGCGGTGCCGCCGGCGGGCGGCGAGCTCGAGCTCTTCCGCTGCACGCACGACGGCCGCGAGCTGACCGAGACCGAGCCGGCGCTGACGATCGCGCCGCGGCCGGGGCGCCTCGCGATCTTCGACGTCAGCCTGGTCTCGCTCCACCAGGTCCGCGAGGTGCTGCGCGGGCTGCGCCTCTCGCTGGCGGGCTGGTTCTACCCGTGAGCGCGCGACCGCGATGACGACGCTCGACGAGCTGTTCGGCGCGCGGACGGCGCTCGTCGTCGACGGCGTGGTCGGCGCCGCGGCGGCGGCCGGCGTGCGCGCGGCCCTCGACGCCGCCGGCTGGCAGCGCTACCGGCTCCTCGATCGCGGCGCCCACGACTTCCTCGACGGGCTCGCGCGCGCCGCGTTCGCGGCCGAGCTGCTGGGCGCGGTCGCCGCGGTCGCGTCGTCGCGCACCGGCCGCACGCTGGTGGTCGTGGCGGCGCGCGCGCTGCGCCTCGGCCCCGGCGACTACCTGCTCGGCCACCACGATCGAGTCCACGCCGATCACCCGATCGAGGCCACGCTCGACCTGTCGCCCGCCGCCGTCCCCGACGCCGAGGTCCACTACCGCCGGCGCGGCCAGCTCTTCTTCCGCGTCGCCTCGTCGCCCGGGGCGCTCGCCCTCGTCGAGCGCGGCCCCGGCGTCACCTGCCATCACACCTACGTCAGCAAGCTCCACCGCCGCGCCTCGATCGTCCGCGTCGTCGCGCTCCTCCGCGACCGCGCCTGATCACGGCGCGTCGTCGACCGACGGCGCGATCGTCGCCGGCGCGCACCGGTCGAACAGCGGGCGCCCGGGCGCCTCCTCGCCGTCGGCGTGCGCCCACGCCTGCACGACGCCCCACGGCGTGCCGACGTACAGCGCCCACCACGCGCCGTCGCGCTCCGCGACGTAGCGCTGCGCCGCCGTCACCTCGAGGCCGGCGACGTGGCCGTCCTTCGCGTCGTACAGGCAGGCGCCGGCGGCGACGTCGACGCGCTCGGTGTCGCTCATCCCGAAGCCGCTGCCGCTGCCGGTGCCGCCGGTGCCGAAGCCGCCTTCGGCGAGGTCGGCCTCGGCGACCCAGCCGCGGATGCGCAGGTAGCGCGAGCGGTGCTCGACCTCGGCCCAGCCGGCGCGCCGCGCGACGACCTCGACGTCGAGCTCGCCCCGGTACAGCACCGCGCCGCCGGGCGCCGCGCGGATCGCGCCGACGTGCTCGGTCCAGGTCGGCTCGAGGCCGCGGCTCGCCGGGAAGACGCGCGCGAGCTCGCCCGCGTCGACGGCGCCGCTCACCTTCGCCGTGCCGTCGTCGAACGCGACCGTGCGCCGGCGGCCGCTGCCGGTCACGGTGACCGGCGCGCCGGTGCCCAGCCACACGCCGGCGTCGCCGCGCCCCGCCAGCCGCACCGGCCGCGCGATCGACCACGCCAGATCGGCGGCGTCGAGCCACAGCAGCATGCGCGCGTCGTCGTCCTCGAACAGCACGCGCACGCGATCGCCGCGCTCCTCCGCCACCGGCAGCTCGCGCGCGAGCTCGACGTCGTGACCGCCGAAGCCGGCGTCGTCGCCGTCGACGGTCACGCGCGCCGCGCCCATGCGCGCGACGTGAACGCGGTACGGCGACGTCATCGGATCGTCGACGATCGCGCGCGCCTCGGGGTACGCGCGCGGCGTGCGCGGTCCCGCCGCGGCCACGCCTGCCACGCCGGCGCCGCACCACGCGCGATCGCGCGCGCCGGCGCCGACCACCACGACCACGAGCGCGAGCGAGGTGGACGCGGTGAGGCGCAGCGACATGGCCCGTTGGTCACCACCGCACGGTGATCGGTTCCCGCCACCGGGCCGATCCCCCGACCCGCGCGACCCGCGCGACCCGCGTGACTGGCGCGACCCGCGCCGCCCCGCCACCGGCGCCGCCCACGGGAGCGCCCGATCCCCGTCACCCTCGCTACTCGCTTTCGCCACCAGCGCGTAACCGGCTTCGCACCTGGCAGCCATCGGCCGCGGTCCGGCCATTGTATTCCGCTGGTTTACGCATCGCGTCGATCTGTCCCGCTTCTTGCAATCCGTCGAGGCGGAGGGAGTCCACCTGATGCAGATCGGTGTCATCACCAACCCCAACAGCCGGAAGAACAAGGGACGCCCCGACCGCGCCCGCCGGCTGCAGTCGATCGTCGGCGAGCTGGGGGAGGTTCACGAGACGCGGTCGCTCGAGTCGATCAAGCCGGTGCTGCGCGACTTCCTGCGGAAGCGCGCGCGCTACTGGGTCGCCGACGGCGGCGACGGCGCGCTGCACTGGATGTTCCGCATGGGGATGGAGGTGATGCAGGAGGACGAGTTCCGCGAGCAGGGCATCACCATGCCGCGGACGATGCCGACCAACGGCGGCACGATCGACTTCATCGCCAACAACGTCGGCATCAAGGGCGACGCCGAGGGGCTGCTGGCGACGCTGCGCCGCAAGCTCGAGGGCGGCCAGCGCGTCGAGGAGGTCGAGGTCGACTCGATGATCATCGAGGGCGTCGAGGCGACGCCCGACGGCGACCGCGACTTCCGCACCTACGGCTTCGCCGTCGCCGCCGGCGGCATCGGCCAGCGCTTCTTCGCGAAGTACTACGCGTCGCCGGATCCGAACCCGCGCACGATCATGAAGGTCGTCGGCCGCACGATCGCCGCGATGCCGATCGCGATGTCGCCCTTGCGCCACGTGCCCGGCATAGGCCAGCTCGGCGGCTACGCGGCCGACATGTTCCGCCCGACGCGCGCGCGCGTCACGCTCGACGGGATGATCCTGCCGGGCGACGAGTTCACCGGCATCCACGTCGCGTCGATGTCGATCAACCTCGGCAACGTGCTCCGCTTCTTCGGCAAGGCCGACCAGGCGGGGCTGATGAACGCGATCGTCGGCGCGCCGTCGCCGTGGGGCATCGTCCGCAACCTGCCGCGCATGGCGCGCGGCGAGGAGATGCGCGGTGGCCAGGTGCTCGACCGGCCGTGCCGCGACATGACGCTCGAGGCCGCCGGCGGCGAGCTGCTCGAGCCGGTGATCGACGGCGAGTACTACCGCAACCTGCGGCGCATCTCGTTCCGCGTCGGGCCGCGCGTGCGGATCCCGAAGGTCGTCGGCGCCAAGGCCGCGGCCTAGCGAGCGCTCGCGCGAGCGATCAACGATCGACTCCGGGTGTTCGGGGTCTCGTGTGGGGCGTGCGGTCTGCGTTCCCGTAGCGCAACCAGGATCGAGCTGGCAGCTCCGTCCTGTCAGGATCCTGGTTCCTCTTCGCGCTACTTGCAGAGGACGGTGGCGGGGCCGGCGCCGGTGGTCGTGCAGCCGTGCTTGCACGAGGCGGCGCCGCACGCGTCGGCGAGCGTGGCGAAGCATTTGCGCTCGACGACGAAGAAGCAGTCGTCGCGCGAGCCCTGGTAGCGCCAGCCGCCCCACGACTTGCCGGCGTTGTCGACCGGCTGCTCGGGGTTCGCCTCGCGGTCGGCGGCGTTGCGCTCGGCGGCGGTCTTCGGCCCCGACGACGACCCGGCGCCGTAGCCGCCGCACGCGGCGGCGGCGAGGGCGGCGAGGGCGGCGAGGGCGGCAGGCGCGGCGAGCGCGAAGGCGAGCGCGATTCGCATGGGGGGCGCGCGCGATCATGCCATAGTCCGGTGGTGACCGTGCTGCGGGACCTGCTGGGTCGATGAGCGACGACGAACGCGTGCGCGCGAAGCTCGCCGCGCTCGAGGCCGAGGTGAAGGCGTCGTCGGCGGCCGACGCCGAGCGCAAGGCGCGCGCGCGGGCGCAGGTGGAGGCGCGGCGGGCGGCCGCCAGGGCCGAGTCGGACCAGCTCCGCTCGCGGCAGGCGGCGCTGGTGCGGCGGCAGGCCCGCCGCCCCGCCGCCGACGACGAGCGTCCGGACACCGGACGAAGCGGCGGGCGCGCGCGCGGGCGAGGCGGCGCCGGCGACCTGGGCTCGGCGCTCGAGCTGGCGCGGCGGGCGGCCGACGCCAAGCAGGAGCTGGCGCGCCCGATCGGCCGCGGCGAGAAGTCGTGGCTCATCTCCGGCGGGCTGTCGTTGTTCCTCGGGCCGGTCGGCTGGCTGTACGCCGGCTCGTGGCGCGAGAGCATCCCGGCGGCGGCCGGGTACCTGATGGCGGCGGCGATCGTGACCAAGATCCTGCCGCTGTTCCTGTTCCTGCCGGTGCTGATGTTCGCGCTGCCGCTGTCGGGCATCGCCGGCGTGGTCTACGCGATCGGCTACAATCGCAAGGGCAAGCGGGTGCGCCTGTTCGGCGAGGACAAGCGCGACGGCGGCGGCGATCCGGACCGCCGCATCGGCCAGCTCGGCAGCGGCGACGATTGAGGGTGCGGCCCTGGTGGACGGATCGGGCCGCGCGTGGCAACTTGCGCCGCCCGTGAAGGAACGAATCCCCGAGCGCTTCGACGAGCTGGGCCTCATCCCTCAGCTCGTCACGGCCGTGCACGAGCAGGGCTACGAGCGGCCGACGCCGATCCAGGCCCGCGCCATCCCCCAGCTCCTCACCGGCCGCGATCTGCTCGGCCTCGCCCAGACCGGCACCGGCAAGACGGCGGCGTTCGCGCTGCCGATCCTGCAGCGCCTGCACCAGCAGCCGCCGCCCCGCGAGGGCGCGCGCGGCCCGCGGCCGACCCGCGTGCTGGTGCTGACGCCGACCCGCGAGCTCGCCGCGCAGATCGAGGAGAGCTTCCGCGTCTACGGCCGCCACCTCCACCTGCGCACCGCGGTCATCTTCGGCGGCGTCGGCATGGAGCCGCAGAAGCAGACGCTGCGGGCCGGGATCGACATCCTGATCGCGACGCCCGGCCGCCTGCTCGACCTCGCCGGCCAGGGCTTCGTCCACCTCGAGCGGCTCGACGTCTTCGTGCTCGACGAGGCGGACCGCATGCTCGACATGGGCTTCATCCACGACGTCAAGCGGGTGATCCGGCTGCTGCCCGAGCGGCGGCAGACGCTCTTCTTCTCGGCGACGATGCCGCCCGAGGCGCAGGCGCTGGCCGATCAGCTCCTGCACGATCCGGCGACGGTGGCGGTGGCGCCGGTGTCGTCGACGGCCGACCGGATCGAGCAGGAGGTCGCGTTCGTCGAGAAGGACGACAAGCGCGCGCTGCTGGTCGAGGTCCTGCGCGACCTCGCGATGCGCCGCGTGCTGGTCTTCAGCCGCACGAAGCACGGCGCCAACCGGATCGCCGAGCACCTGGTGAAGCACGGCGTCGGCGCCGAGGCGATCCACGGCAACAAGTCGCAGGGCGCGCGCGAGCGGGCGCTGGCGAACTTCAAGGCCGGGCAGATCCGCGTGCTGGTGGCCACCGACATCGCGGCGCGCGGCATCGACATCGACGAGATCACGCACATCGTCAACTTCGACCTGCCCGAGGTGCCGGAGACCTACGTCCACCGGATCGGGCGGACGGCGCGCGCGGGCGCGTCGGGCTCCGCGCTGTCGTTCTGCGCCGCCGACGAGCACGACCTGCTCGACGGGATCGAGAAGCTGATCCGCCGGCGCATCCCGGTGATCGAGGGGCACCCGTACGAGTCGCACGAGCCGCGCCGGCCGCCGCCTCCGCAGGGGCACGGCAAGGCGGATGCGGCGCGGGCGGGCGGTCGTCCGGGCGGCGGACGACATGGCGGGATGCGACCGGGCGCGCTCG
>DASZXE010000165.1:0-3995 GCA_035546475.1 Kofleriaceae bacterium | reverse complement strand
GGCCGGCTCCGGCGCGGGCTCGGCGGGCGCCGACGAGGCGCTGCCGCCCGAGATCCAGCTCGACAAGGCGGCCGTGCAGAAGGTCGTCGATGCCTGGCTGGCGGCGCAGAACGCCGGCGACTTCGCCGCCTACTCGGCCCTGTACGCCGACAAGATGGAGGGCGTGAAGCGGGTCGGCGCCCGCACCTGGCTCTTCGACCGCAAGGGCTGGCTCGCCGACCGCGAGCGCATGTTCAAGAACAAGATGACGGTCGCCGCCAAGGACGTGCAGCTCAGCGGCAGCCCGGTGGCGCCGATCGTCGAGCTCACCCAGACGTTCACCCAGGGCAAGTTCTCCGACGAGGGCACCAAGCGGATGGTGCTCGTCAAGCAGGCCGACGGCTACCACATCGCGCGCGAGGAGATGCTGCGCTCGACCGTCGCCGGCGCGATGGCGGGCGCCGCCGCCAGCCAGCTCTGGCTGCCGATCACGCTCGACGGCAAGACGTACGCGGTGCTCGACGACCACGCGAGCGACGACTGGGGCTCCGGCAAGCTGCGCGGGCCGTTCAACGCCGACTTCAGCTACGCGATGCGCGACGCGACCAAGGTGCCGACCGCCGCGAGCTGGGCGGCGCGGCAGCTCGCGGTCTACGACGCCGAAGGCACGAAGTGCCCGGCGAAGCTCGGCGCGCTGCAGCTCGTCGCCGGCGGCACGCCGCACTTCGGCGAGGTCCAGGAGTGGGACGGCGCCGACGGCGGGAAGAAATGGTCGAACGCCGCCCGCGCCCGCGCCATCTACGAGATGAGCCCGCCGAAGCTGATCGGCGAGCTGCAGATCGAGGGCGACTGCGCGCCGGTGATCGTCGTCGACGCCGCCAGCACGCCGAAGGTGTTCGCCAAGCAGGCCGCCGATCCGGCGAAGGACGCCATCGCGATCGCCGCGTTCCGCAAGCTGCCCGCGTACCAGACGATCCAGCAGGACTTCGTCGACAACTACGAGGGCAAGGGCCCGTGGATCGAGACGCCGACCGTCGAGGCGTTCAGCGACGGCAGCCGCCGGATCGTCGCGGTGTCGGCGCGCGAGGGCAGCGGCTGCGGCGACTTCTACGGCGCGATGACGGCGATCTTCGAGGACAAGGGCGGCAAGCTGGTGCCGCTGTCGGGCGGCGACCAGGGCTACCTGAGCATCACCGCCGTCCTCGACGTCGACGGCGACGGCAAGCTCGAGCTGGTCGCCGACCCGGACGACTTCTCGACGGTGACGGCGCTCTACGAGGACTACGCGCCGGTCCGCTCCGTCCAGTTCCCGTTCAACGACTGCGGCTGCTGACCCGGCGGCTTGCCTCCGGCCGGCTACTCGGCGGGGGCGTCCTCGACGCGGCCGTCGGCGTGGCGGGCGAAGCGGCCGCGCTCGCGCGGGTGGACGGGGTCGTCCTGCGCCCACGGCCAGCCGCCGAAGCGGGTGCGCTGGTAGTCGGCGTAGGCCTGGCGGAGCTCCTGCTGGGTGTTCATCACGAACGGCCCGTGCTGCGCGACCGGCTCGCCGATCGGGCGGCCCTGCAGGAGCAGCACGTCGCACGGCGCGTCGCCGGCGACCAGCTCGACCGCGACGCGGGGCGCGAGCTGCGCCGCGTGGCCGGTCTTCACCTCGCGCCCGCCGATCGAGCCGATCGAGCCGATCGAGCCGATCGAGATCGACCGGCCGCCGAAGACGTAGAGCACGCGGTGGACCTCCGCGTCGTCGAGCGCCGGCAGCGTGAAGCGCGCGCCCGGCTCGAGCTGCAACGTCGCGATCGCGACCTGCGCCTGCGGACGCGCCGCCCACGAGCGCGGCGGCGGCGCCGGCGCCCGCGCGCCGGCCAGATCGCCGGCGACCGCGGTGATCGTCGTCGCCCGGCCGGCGCCATCGACGACGCGGCGGACCGGGATGGTCGGCCTCCACAGCATCGTGAAGTGCGGGTCGGCCATCTTGTCGGCGGCCGGCAGGTTGAGCCAGATCTGGAACAGCTCGAGCGGGTTGGCCTGCTCGCGCTCGCGCAGCGGGAACATCTCGCAGTGGACGATCCCCTTGCCGGCGGTCAGCCACTGGACGTCGCCGGCGCCGAACCGCGCGGTCGCGCCGAGCGAGTCGGAGTGATCGATGAAGCCGCGGCGCACCACCGTCACCGTCTCGAAGCCGCGGTGCGGGTGCGACGGAAAGCCGGGGACGAGCTGGCCGTGGTACATGCGCCAGCCGTCCTTGCCCTCGAAGTCGGAGCCGAGGTTGCGGCCGTCGAGCGCGACGCTCGGCGCCATGCGGTCGTCACCGGCCGGGTAGGCGTCGAGGTGGTGGACGCAGAACAGGAACGGATCGATGCAGGGCCACGGTCCGGCGCGCAGCGGCGCGACGGCGACGACGCCCTGGGTCGGCTGGTCGGTCATCGCTCCACGGTGCGTCCGGCGGACCTTGCGCGCAAGCCTGCTCCCCGGCGCACGCCGTGCACCTCACCGTTCCAGTCCGAGGCCGGGTCAACCCGCGGTCGCCCCGGTGGGGGTCATGCCGCGCGGGTCAGGTGGGCGGCAGCGAGTGCGCCTTCACCTCGCCACGCCGGGTGCGGATGTGGTCCTCGAGCCGCCGGCGCGCGGCGTGGAAGGCATCGTGGATCGCCACGTACGGATCGGTGTGGGCCTCGTTCAGGCCCGGATCCCGGTCGATGATCACGTCGTTGCCGGGGACGTGCAGGTGGATGCGCACGTGGAACGGCAGACCCTCCCGCTGGCTCCGGTGCGGGCGCTCGATCACCACGTCGCAGCGCTCGATGCGCTCGCCGAGGTGCTCCAGCCGGTCCGCGTGCTCGCGGATCGCCGCTTCGATCCCGTCGCTGTGGTCGAGCTGGTGGAACGTCACGTGGGTGGACACCGACATGCACCCCCAGGATGCACGCGCGGGGCCACCGCCGGTTCACCGCGCCCGGAACCCCGAGCCCGATCTCCACACAGACAACCCCGGCCCGAGCTGCGCTCGGCGCCTTCAGGAGGCCGGCATGCCGCTCTTGCGCTGCTTCCGGCGGAGCGCGAGGAACGACACGAGGATCGACAGGTTGTAGAGGACGATCATCGGCGTCGCCATCAGGATCTGGGAGACGACGTCCGGCGACGGCGTGAGGATCGCGCCGATGATGAAGGCGAGGACGATGAACCAGCGGTTGAAGCGCCACAGCCCGCGCGGCGTGACCAGCCCGACCATCGCGAGGAAGTAGATGAGGATCGGCAGCTCGAAGACGGCGCCGAACGCGAGCATCATGTCCTTCGTCAGGTCGAAGTAGGTGCTCATCGTGAGCACCGGATGGTTGTGCTTGTCGGCGTAGCTGAGCAGGTACGAGTAGAGGTTGCCGAGGACGAGGTAGTAGCAGAACAGCGCGCCGCCGACGAAGAACAGGGCCGAGATGAGCGCGAAGCCGAAGGCGTAGCGGCGCTCGCGCTTGTAGAGGCCGGGCGCCACGAACTTCCAGATCTGGTGGAAGATGAACGGGCTGGCGACGAAGATGCCCGCCCACAGCGCGACGGACATGTAGACCCAGAACGGCTCCACGATCGACGTGAAGGCCATCTGGGTCGTGTCGCCGAGCGTCGGGTTGTGCCTGGCGGCGTGTGCCCAGGCGTGGTCGAGCGGCACCCGCAGCCAGGCGTAGATCTGCTCGGCCCAGATCCACGACACGACGACGCCGATGACGAAGAAGATGGCCGCGTTGCGCAGGCGGTTGCGCAGCTCGACGAGGTGCGCGAAGAAGGGCATGCGGCCCTGCTCGAGCTCCGCCTCGTCGTCGACCGTCGCCGGCTCCTCGCTGCGCGCCATCGTCAGTTCGCGCCACGATCGTCGCGCTTGATCGCGCCGCTCACCGGCCGCACGAGGCGCGCGAGCTCGGCGTCCTCGTCGTCGGCGGGGCGCGCTCCGTCGGCGTCGCCGGCCGTCGGCGGCAGGGTCACGGACGGCGCCGGCGCCACCGCCGCGATCGGGCCGGCGAGCGCGGCCA
>DASZXE010000164.1:0-12330 GCA_035546475.1 Kofleriaceae bacterium | reverse complement strand
GTGCACGACCTGCCACCTCGCCGACAACGCCGGCCGCGTGCGGACCCGGCTGGCGGGCGGCGCGCTGGTGCCGACCGGCGGCGCGAGCGGCGCGGCGCACGGCCCCGGCTTCGAGGAGAACCACGCGACCGCGGCGCGCGCGCTCGGCGCGTCGTGCGCGAGCTGCCACGCGCAGGCGTTCTGCGTCGACTGCCACCTCGGCACCACGAAGCCGCTGACCTTCCACGCCGGCGACTACGTGCAGAACCACGCGATCGAGGCGCGGCGCAACCAGCCCGACTGCTCGACGTGCCACCGGGCCCAGAGCTTCTGCGTCGGCTGCCACGAGCGCAGCGGCGTCGGCGCGCGGGCGGAGTCCGGTTTCCGGACAGCCGGCGCGGTCGACCGCTTCCACCCCGACGGCTGGGCCGACGCCGACGGCCGCGGGCCGAACGACCACGCGCGCGAGGCGCAGCGCAACCTGATGCAGTGCGCGTCGTGTCACCGCGAGGACGACTGCCTGCGCTGCCACACCGCCGAGCCGGGCAGTCCGCAGATCTCGCCGCACGGCCCCGGCTGGCGCGGCAGCGCGCGCTGCGCCGCGCTCGCCGCCCGCAACGGCCGCATGTGCCTCCGCTGCCACATCGAGACGACCGCGGTGAGCTGCGACTGACGCGCGCTACCGGCCGGGGATGCGGATGGCGCCGTTGGCGCCGTGCAGCTCGATCGCCTCGGCGTCGCCGACGGCGAGGGCGCGCTCGAAGAGCCACGCGGTGACGAGGTGCGAGAGGAAGTGCTCCTTGCGCTCGTTCCACAGCCAGACGGTCCACTGCAGGAGCTCGGCGTGGACGTGGGGGAAGGCGAGCCGCTCGAGCTCGGGGCCGCCCTGGGCCGCGGCCTCCTCGTAGGCGCGGCGCACGGCGACGAACGTGCGCAGCTCGTCGATGGCGTCGATCGGGCGCTGCTCGTGCGTGCGGTCGCCGATGCGATCGCAGGTGAGCTCGAGGCGGGTGAGCAGCTCGCGGCGCGCGCGGCGGGCGATGGCGGCCAGCAGCGCCGAGCCGGGGGCGCGGGCGTGGAGGGCGGGGAGGGGCAGGGCGCGCTGATCGATGAGGTCGGCGAGCTCGCCGATGATCTGCTCGTCGAGCTCGACCATCGCCCGGTCGCCCGCGTCGGGGGCGGCGCCGAGCGCGATCGCGCGGCGGGCCACCGCGATCGCCAGCCCCGGCGTCGACGCGGTCGCGTCCCACGCCTGCGCGGCCGCGGCGACGGCCTCGATCGTGCCGTCGCGCAGCGCCTGCGCGTGCGCGCGCAGGGCGAGCTCGAGCGCCGTCGGCGGCCGGTCGTCTGCCGCTGCCTCGGCGGTCGCCGCCGAGGGCGGGCCCGCCGGGGAGGCCGGCGTGGCCGCGGACGTCGACGGCGCCGTCGAGCCCGTGGTCGTCGACGACGTCTGCGTTGACGTCGACGTGGTCGTGGACGGCGCCGTGGACCTCGACGCCACCTTCGTCGTCGACGTCCCCCGCGCGATCGCCTCTCGCACCAGCCCCCAGGTCGCTCTCCGCGCCGGCGCCTCGAGCCACCGCAGCCACAGGTTGGCGTCCGACGGCGCGTCGTCGTCGCCGAGGAGCCGGGCGCCGACGCCCTCGAGCAGGTACGTCATCGACGTCGCGGGCCACAGCGGCTCGCCGGCCTCCGGCTGCGGGTCCTTCGCGTGGCGGATCGCGTCCGGGCTGCGGTGGGCGCCGCGCCCCGGCCGGGCGCGCAGCCTGCCGCGCGCGACCAGCTCGGCCCACGCCCCGCGCTCGGCGTCGTCGAGCGCGAGCCACTCCGCCGCGAGCTCGCGCGCCTCGGGCGCGGGGTCGGCGAACGCCGCGAGGCTCGTGAACAGCGCGCGCGCATCGTCGCGGTCGCCGCGGCCGTGCGCGAGGATCGCCTGCACGGCGGTCTCGGTCGCGTCGAGGCGGCCCTTGCGCAGCGCGGCGAGCCACGCGGTCGCCTCGGGGGACGAGCCGACCCGGGCCGCGGCGCGCGCGGCGACGAGCCTCGCCGGCCGCTCGGCGCCGGCTCGACCGAGCTCGTCGATCATGACGAGCCAGTAGGCGGCGCGGTGCTGGCCGCGCGGCACCGCGACGTGGCGCGCGAGCGGGCCCGGCAGGATCAGCACGAGCGCGATCGCGGCGACGACGATGGCCGCGCCGTGCGCGCCGATCGCGAGGCACGCGACGAACAGCGACAGCGCCGTGGTGACGGCGGCGATCTCGCCGAGCCCGGCGACGGCCGAGTAGAACAGGAAGGCCGCGCTGCGGTGGTCACGGCGCGCGATCCACGCGCGCCGCCGGGCGAGCATCAGCGACCAGCGCACGAGGTCGAACAGGTCTCTCATCGCGGCCCCCAGCCCGTCGCCTTCAGCGCACCGGGCCACCGCACGTCGCCGCCTCCCGCTGCCGCTCCGGCTCCCGTTGCCGCTCCGGTCTGCGCGCCCTCCGCTGCCGTCGTCGGCGCCGCGGCCGCCGCCACGCCGCCGCTCGCCCACAGCTCGGCGACGAGCCGCCGCTTCGGCTCCCGCAGCGCCGCCGCCGCCGTCCGCACGTCCTCGGCGCGCCGCGGCATCGGCCCGAGCGGCGTCTGGTACGTCGCCGCCGCCGCCAGCCCGAGCTCGAGCATCCCGAGCAGCCGCGCCGCCTCGCGCTCGACCTCGCGCGGCCCCGCGGTCACCGGCAGCTCCAGCACGAAGAACGGGTTGCCGCGCAGCCCGCCGCCACGCGCGCCGCCGCCGCCGCCACCTTCCGCCGCGCTCATCGCACCCCCGAGTCGAACGACTTCCGCCGCGCCTGCGCGTCGACCGGCAGGAGCCCCCAGAGCTGCCGCACGATCCCGCGCAGCTTCTCCAGATCTCCCGACTCCACCGCCGCCCGGCCGTCGTCGACCAGGCGCCGCGCGCGCGGCAGGTCGCTGGCGCTGTCGATCTCCGACGCGGCGTCGTCGAGGTACGCCTCCCACGCCTCCGGGTTGCGGTGGTACGCCGCCGTCGCCAGCCGCCGCACGAGCCGCACCTGCCGCCCCAGCTCCGCCGCGTCGCGGTTGGCCCGCGCCTTCGCGATCGCCGCCACCACCTCGTCGAGCAGCTTCCGCTCCGGCTCGGTCCCGTAGCTCGCCACCGCCGCCGCCGCGCCGATCGACGCCCGCCGCGCCTCGTCCTCGAGCTCCGGCCACTTGCGCGCCAGGTCGGCCTCCGCGAGCACCGCGTCGATCTCGAGCAGCGTGCGCCGCGCCCGCTGCGCCGCGTCGGCGTCGCCGCCGTGCGCCGCGTCGATGTCGCGCTCGGCCTGGCCGAGCTGCTCCTCCAGCTTGCCGAGCCGGTCGATGAGCTGGTGCATCCCGTGGCGGAACGCCTCGGTGCGGAGCTGCGTCAGGTGCCGGCGCTGATCCGACATCGCCGCGTCGAGCGCCGCCGGCGCCGCCTCCGGCACCAGCAGGTGCGCCACCTGCTCGAAGACCTGATCGATCGCCGGCACCAGCGCGCGCGCGGTCAGCCGCCCGGCGCGGTCGAGCTCGATCGTCACCTCGACCTTGCTGCCGGCCGGGATCGTCGCCTTCACCGCGTCGCCGCGCAGGTCGAGCGTCCCGATCAACCGGCAGAGGTGCGCCTGCTCCAGCTCGCCCTGCACGATCGGGATGCGCAGCACGCTGTCGGTCGAGCCCTGCGCGACCGTCTCCACCGTCGTGTGGGTGAACGTCCGCCGCGTCGGCAACGGCGCGCCGCGCTCGACGTAGACCTGCACGTGGTCGCTCGCCAGCGCGACGCCGAGCGTGCGCGACAGCGGCGGATCCGCGATCGTCAGCCCCTGCACGATCGAGAACGTCGACGGATCGACCGCCACCGGCGCGCCGTTCGCCGACGCCGCGTGGATCGAGAAGGTCGAGGTCGCGCGCGGCACCAGCGTCACCGACGTCACGAAGCCGCCGTCGGGGCCGATCGCGGCCTCCGGCCCGGGCCAGGCGCCGTCGGCGCGCGACAGCCGCACCGTCGCCGGCGGCGAGCCGCCGACGAACCGGCCCACCACGTGCGGCGTGAGGTCGGCCGACACCGGCGGGAACTGCAGCCACACCTTCGCACCGGTGCCGGTCAGCGCGACCGGCGCGCGGCCGTCGAGCCCCGCGGTCGCCGCGTAGATCGCCGCGCCCTGCGCGACCAGCGTCATCGGGTCGACGTTCTCCGCCAGCGGCGCCTCCAGCCGGCGCGCGACCGCCGCGCGCACCGCCGGCATCACCGTCGGCCCGCCGACCAGCACGACCCGCGCGAGCTGCCCCGGCGCGAGGCCGTGCGCCTCGAGCAGCCGCGCGCAGACCGCCAGCGACCGCTCCACCAGCGGCGCCGTGATCCGCTCGAGCGTCGCCCGGTCGATCGACAGGTCGACCTCGACGTCGGCGCCGTCGACGGCCAGCGGCTGCGCGAGCTGCACCTGCGCGACCTCGGCGCGCGACAGCTCGATCTTCGCGTCCTCGGCCGCCGCCCGCAGCACGCGCAGGGCCGCCGCGTGGCGCGCCTCCCGCCGCTCGAGCTTCGGCCCGCCCGCCGCCGCGAGCTGCGCCGCCAGGTGCTCGGTCACCGCCCAGTCGAAGTCGCGGCCGCCGAGGAAGTTGTCGCCGTCGTGGGCGACGACCCGCAGGAGCCCGTCGCGGGTCTCGAGCAGCGAGCAGTCGAACGTGCCGCCGCCGAGGTCGTAGACCAGCCAGACGCCGCCGCCGTCGTCGTCGGCGCGCCAGCCGGCCGCCAGCGCCGACGCGATCGGCTCCTGCAGCAGCTCGACGCGCGCGAAGCCGGCGAGCCGCGCCGCCTCGCTGGTCGCCGCGCTCTGCGGCAGCTCGAACAAGGCAGGGACCGACACCACCGCGCGCTCGATCGTCACGCCGGTCTGGTCGGCGACGTCGGCCCGCAGCGCGCGCAGGATCTCGGCCGAGAGCTGCTCCGGCGTCCGCGTCACCCCCGCCGCCGGGAAGCGGATCGTCGACGCGGTGCCCATCAGCCGCTTGAACTCGCTGGCGGTGTTGTCGGGGTCCTGCTCGAGGAACCGCCGCGCGCGCGTCCCGACCGTGGCCCGGCCGGCGCGATCGATCCGCACCACGCTCGGCGTCACCGTCGCGCCGGACGCGTTGCGGATCACCTGCGGCCGGTCGCCGTCGAAGATCGCCGCCGCGGAGTTGCTGGTGCCGAGATCGAACCCCGCGTAGAGAGGAGCCTGCGCCATCGGCTCCAGCGTATCGCGTCGCCACCCCCCGGGCACGCGCGCCCGGTCGCGACGTCAGCGCTGCCGGTAGACGATGAAGCCGCGGGTCGGGTCGTAGACCGAGACGGCGACGGTCACCCGGTCGCCGAGGACGACGCGGATGCGGTGGCGGCGCACCTTGCCGGCCAGCTTGGCGAGCACCTCGTGCCCGTTCTCCAGCTTGACGCGGAAGTTCCCGCCCTTGGCGATGAGGATGACCTCACCCTCGAGATGAACCAGCTCTTCTTTGCTCACGCATGCCTCGGGAAGCGAATCGATCGCCGCGGGGACCCGCGGCGGCGGCCAGAGATAGCACATCGCCGGCGAAAAAGAGCCGCCGGTGGGCGCCGGATCGGCCCCGCCGGGCGGCCACCCGGATCGGGCAGGGACACGGCCGGCGGCACGGGGAGGGGCGCGGAGTCCGGTCGATCCCGCCACTTCGGGTTATACGTCCACCGTGGATCGGCAGCCGCCGCGCACGACCTCGAACGAGATCGACCTCTACATCCGCACCTACTACAGCCTGCTGCGGTCGTCGGGCGACGTCCGGGTCCGGTCGTTCGAGGAGGCCCACGTCTGGTCCAACTCGAGCCTCCACCCGGGCGCGCAGGGCCCCGATCCGGACCTCCACGCCTTCGCGTACAGCGCCGCCCGGCTGCCCGACTGCATGGTCCACACCCGCCGGCTCGTGCTCGGCCAGAGCCTCGAGCAGTTCGCCCGCGCCGGCATGCCGGTCGAGACCTGGGTCACCGTGCGCACGCGCGGCCGCCGCCGGCCGCTCCGCTGGGACGGCGCCGGCACCCTCGCGGTCTTCGTCGCCTCCGCCTCCGACATCGACGACCTCATCCCGATGGTCACCGCCTACCAGGTCGAGTGGAACAAGCTGCACGCCCGCCTCGAGGGCGTGAAGGCCGCCGGCACGCTCACCGATCCCGCGCTCGCCGAGACGCTGCGCATCGATCTCGATCAGCTCGCCACCCTGCGCGCCGCGTTCGCCGACGGCTTCGCCGAGGGGATCACCGCCGTCGCCGACCACGAGCTCGACCTCCACGTCCGCCTGCTCGACGGCTCGTTCAGCGAGTACCAGCGGTCCGCGCTCACCTGGTGGCGCGCGATCGAGACCGCGCGGCCGCTGCTCGCGCGCCGGCCGGTCTACTTCGTCTCGTCGAACACGCACTCGCTGGCGAACCTGCTCGGCGGCTACGCGTTCGCCCATCAGGAGGAGCTGCTCGACTTCGTCCGCGCCGACGACCGCGAGCAGCTCGGCCCGCAGTTCGAGCAGGCGGTCGCCGCCGGCGACGACAGCGCGCGCGCCAACATCCTCTACTACACGCTGCGCAACTACCTGCGGACGTCGGGCGACGCCGCCCGCCGCCACGCCGCCGTGCAGCTCCACGACCAGGCGCGCGGCATCCACACCGTCGAGAGCCCGGCCCGCATCGACGTCACCGCGCAGATCATCGAGCTGTCGCGGCTCTCGATCCAGGACCTCGATCCGCGCGCGCGGGTCCCCGGGCTCGAGCGGCTGGTCCGCTCCGACGCGCTGATCGTCAACATCGACTACCCGCTCGGCATGGCGGCGTACCACCACCTCGCCGCGGTCGCCCAGGGCACCGCCGAGCTGCGCGGCGTCTACATCATGGGCAAGGCGGCGACCCTCAACGGCCGCGTCGGCGACGTCATGCTGTCGAAGGTCGTCCACGACGAGCACTCGGGTAACACCTTCCTCATCCACAACTCGCTGCTCGCCGAGGACGTCTGGCCGTTCATGCGGCACGGCACCGTGCTCGACAACCAGAAGGCGCTCACCGTGCGGTCGGCGTTCCTGCAGAACCGCAGCTACATGGACGTCTTCTACCGCGAGGGCTACACGGTGATGGAGATGGAGGCGGGGCCGTACCTGGCCGCGATCTACGAGACGACGTCGCCGCAGCGCAGCCCCAAGGGCGAGATCGTCAACCAGACCGACATGGGCCGCTCCGACTTCGGCCTCATCCACTACGCGTCGGACACGCCGTACTCGCGCCGCCAGAGCCTCCTGTCGAAGAGCCTGTCGTACTTCGGCATGGAGTCGACCTACGCGTGCGCGCTCGCGATCGCGCGCCGCATCTTCCGGCTGGAGGTCGAGCGGCTGCGATGACCGAGACGGTCGACTACCTGGTGATCGGGGCGGGCATGTCGGGGCTCGGCTTCGCCAACTGGCTGCGCGCGGAGGCGGCGGCGCGCGGGCGGCCGGCGCCGGAGCTGCTGGTCGTCGACGGCGAGCCGGAGCCGGGCGGCTACTGCCGGACGGTCGTGCAGGACGGCTTCGTCTGGGACTACTCCGGCCACTTCTTCCACTTCAAGGAGCCGGCGATCGAGGCGTGGCTGCGCGCGCGCATCGACGGGCCGGTCCACACCGTCGTCAAGCAGTCGAAGATCCGGGTCGCCGGCGTCGACGTCGACTTCCCGTTCCAGAAGAACATCCACCAGCTCCCGCGCGACGAGTTCCTGCGCTGCCTGACGGACCTCTACTTCCGCGACGAGGACGCGGCCGCCGGCGCCGCCGCGGGCACGACGCCCGGGTCGTTCAAGGACATGCTCTACCGCCGCTTCGGGCGCGGCATCGCCGAGCTGTTCCTCGTGCCGTACAACCAGAAGCTGTACGCGACCGACCTCGACCGCCTCGACCGCGACGCGATGGGCCGGTTCTTCCCGCACGCCGACATCGCCGACATCCTCCGCAACATGCGGGTGGCGGACAACGCCAGCTACAACTCGACGTTCACCTACCCGGCGGACGGCGCGGTCGCCTACGTGCGCGCGCTCCTGCGCGACCTGCCGGCGGGGACGGTCGCCTGCGGGGAGCGCGTGGAGGCGATCGATCTCGCGCGCCGCACGGTGCGGACCAGCCGGCGCGAGCTCGGCTGGCGCCGCATCGTCAGCTCGGCGCCGCTGCCGTCGCTGCTCGCGATGTGCGGCCTCGACCACGACGCGGACGCCTTCACCTGGAACCGGGTCCTCTGCTTCAACCTCGGCTTCGACCGCAAGGGGCGAGGCGACGTCCACTGGATGTACTTCCCCGAGGCGGCGCGCGCCTTCTACCGGGTCGGCTGGTACGACAACATCCTCGGCGGTGACCGGATGAGCCTCTACGTCGAGCTGGGCGCCGATCGCCACGCGCGCTTCGACGTCGACGGCGAGCGCGAGCGGGTGCTGGCCGACCTCGCCGCCGAGGGGATCGTCGACGGCCACCGGCTGGTAAGCTGGCACTCGGTGGTGCTCGATCCCGCGTACGTCCACATCACGCGCCGGTCGCAGGCCGAGCAGGCGCGGGTGCGGCGCACGCTGGAGGCGGCCGGCGTCCACTCCGTCGGCCGCTACGGCGGGTGGACGTACTGCTCGATCGAGGACAACCTGATCGAGACCCGCGAGCTGGCGCGGGCGCTGGGACCGCTGCTATGACCGCCGTCGCCGACACTGCCGCCGCCGCTGCCGCTGCTGGCGCGCAACCTGTCGTGATCCGATACGTCGACGCCTACATCGACGGCGCGTGGGTCGGCGGCGACGCGCGCTTCGACGTCGTCGACCCGGCGACCGGCGCGGTGCTGGCGCGCGTCCCCGACCTCGCCGACGCCGAGGTCGAGCGCGCGATCGCGGCGGCCGACCGCGCGTGGGCCGGCTGGCGGGCGACGCCCGCGCCGGAGCGGGCCTCGAAGGTCGCGGCGATCGCGGCGGCGCTGCGCGCCGACGAGCAGGCGCTCGGCGCGCTGATCACCGCGGAGAACGGCAAGCCGCGCGCGGAGGCGGTGGCCGAGGTGCGCTACGCGGCGAGCTTCTTCGAGTGGTTCGCCGGCGAGGCGGTGCGGATCACCGGCGAGCTCATCCCGGCGGCGCGCGCCGATCAGCGGATCATCGTGACCCGCGAGCCGGTCGGGCCGTGCGCGATGATCACGCCGTGGAACTTCCCGGCCGCGATGCTCGCGCGCAAGCTCGCCGCGGCGCTGGCGGCCGGGTGCACCGTCGTCGCCAAGCCGGCCGAGCAGACGCCGCTCACCGCGCTGGCGATGGCCGCGATCGCCGCCGGCGCGGGCGTGCCGCCCGGCGTCGTCAACATCGTCACCGGTGACGCGAGGCGGGTCGGCGGCCGGCTGCTCGACGATCCGCGCCTGCGCAAGATCTCGTTCACCGGCTCGACCGAGGTCGGGCGGCTCGTGCTCGGCGCCGCCGCGCGCCGGATCGCGCGGGTGTCGTGCGAGCTGGGCGGCAACGCGCCGTTCATCGTCCTCGACGACGCCGACGTCGAGCGCGCGGTCGACGGCGCGATGGTGGCGAAGTTCCGCGGCGGCGGCCAGACCTGCGTCGCGGCGAACCGCTTCCTGGTCGCGCGCCCGCTCGCGGAGGCGTTCACCGCCGCGATCACCGCGCGGGCGAGCCGGCTCGTCGTCGGGCCGGGCCACCGGCCGGGCGTGACGCAGGGGCCGCTCATCGACGACGACGCGGTCGCCAAGATGCAGCGGCTGTGCGCGGACGCGGTCGCGCGCGGCGCGCGGCTCCGGCTCGGCGCGGTGCCCGACGGCACGACCCGGCTGGTGGCGCCGGTCGTGCTCACCGGCATCACCGACGCGATGGCGCTCTGGCGCGAGGAGATCTTCGCGCCGGTGATCGCGATCGCGACGTTCGACGGCGACGACCAGGCGGTCGCGATGGCGAACGACACCGAGGCCGGGCTGGTCGCGTACGTCTACGGCGGCAGCCTCGAGCGCGCGGCGCGGGTGGCGGCGCGGCTCGACACCGGCATGGTCGGCATCAACGAGGGCCTGGTCTCGACGGCGCAGGCGCCGTTCGGCGGCGTGAAGGCGTCCGGCTACGGCCGCGAGGGCAGCCACTGGGGCCTCGACGATTACCTGTCGCTCAAGTACACGATGATGGCGCTCACGCCGGAGCGCCGGGCGTGACGCTCGACGCCGCGCCGCGCGCGCGCCGCACGTTCGACGCCGCCGCGCCGCTGGCGAAGGCGGAGATCGTCCTCTGCGTCGGCGGCGGCATCGCGGCCTACAAGGCGTGCGAATTGACGCGCCTCTTCACCAGGGCGGGCGCGTCGGTGCAGGTCGTGATGACCCGCCGCGCGCAGAAGTTCGTCGGGCCGCTCACCTTCGGCGCGCTCACCGGCCGGCCGGTGTTCACCGACCTGTTCGACCTCACGCAGGAGAGCGAGATCGGCCACATCCAGGTCGCCGATCGCGCCGACCTCGTCGTCGTCGCGCCGGCCACCGCGAACCTGATCGCGCGGATGGCCGCCGGCGGCGCCGACGACGTCGTCAGCGCGGTCTGCCTGGCGACCCGCGCGCCGGTCCTGCTCGCGCCGTCGATGAACGTCAACATGTGGCAGCACCCGCTGACGCAGGCGAACGTGCGCCGGCTCGTCGACGTCGCCGGCGCCAGGGTGGTCGGCCCCGGCGACGGCTTCCTCGCCTGCCGCTGGGTCGGGCCCGGCCGCCTCGCCGAGCCGGCCGACATCGCCGAGGCGGCGTGCCGCGTGCTCGCGCCGCAGGACCTCGCCGGCCGGCGCGTCGTCGTCACCGCCGGGCCGACCCACGAGCCGATCGATCCGGTCCGCTTCCTCGGCAACCGCTCGAGCGGCAAGATGGGCTACGCGATCGCGGCGGCCGCCGCGCGGCGCGGCGCGCAGGTGACGCTGGTCGCCGGCCCGACGTCGCTGGCCGATCCGGTCGGCCTCGAGGTCGTGCACGTCGAGGACGCGCGGGCGATGGGCGCCGCGCTCGACCGCACCGTCTGGACGGCGGACGTCGTCGTCATGGCCGCGGCGGTCGCCGATTTCCGGCCGCGCGCCGCCGCCGAGCGCAAGCTCAAGCGCACCGAGATCGGCCACGCGCCCGCGCTCGAGCTGGAGTCGAACCCCGATCTGCTCGCCGGCCTCGGCGCGACCCGCAAGGCGCGCGGCGCCGGCCCGCTGCTGGTCGGCTTCGCCGCCGAGACCCACGACGTCGTCGCGTACGCGCGCGGCAAGCTGGCCGCGAAGGGCTGCGACCTCGTCGTCGCCAACGACGTCACCGCGCCGGGCGCCGGCTTCGCGGTCGACACCAACCACGTCACGCTCGTCGAGGCCGGCGCCACGACCGAGCTGGCGAAGGCGGACAAGGCGACCGTCGCCCACCGCATCTGGGACCGCGTCGTCGAGCTGCTCGCCGCGGGCCCGCCGCGCGGCGCGGGGCCGCACGCGTAGCGAGCTCCCGTTCGCGCGACCGCGACGACGATGTGGCCGCGCCTCGCGCCCGCGCGCGCGCGCGTGAGCCGGCCCCGGGCCTCCACGGCGATGCGAGATCCGCATCGAGCGCGAGCCGAGGTGCGGATTCCGCATCGCGCGCGATCGTGATCGCCCCGCGGTCGTGCTCGACGCCTCGCCTCTGCCCTCGACGTCTTGTGCCCGCGCGCGCGCCGGTCCATGCTCGGCCCAACCATGCGTTCGCTTCCGGCCCGGGCATGGCCCTTCATGCTGGCGGCCGCCGTCCTGGGGGGATGGCGCGCAGCGCTGTGGGCGCAAGCCGGCGACACCAAGCCGATCATCGCCCCCGGCCCCGAGGTGCCCGGCGCGGCGGCCCGCGGCGCCGCCCAGGTCACCGCCGCGCAGAAGCTCGCCCGCACCGGCAAGGTCAACGAGGCGATCGCGCTGCTCGAGAAGGTCGCGCTCGCGCAGCCGTCGGTGGTGCACGACTGCAACCTGTCGCTCGCGTACTTCCGCGCGGGCCGGCTCACCGAGGCGCAGCTCTGGCTCGACGTCAGCGTGCTGCGCGGCGCCAGCGCCCCGTCGTGGTGCGGCCCGACGCTCGCGGCGCAGCTCGCCGCCGCCGAGCGTGACCAGCACTACGTGCCGCTGGCGATCCAGGTCACGCCGGCCGACGCCGTGATCGAGGTCGGCGGCGTCCGCTTCCGCGGCCTCAGCTTCGTCTGGCTCTTGCAGGGGACGTACACCGTGGTCGCGCACAGCCAGGGCCATCGAGACGCGTCGGTGCCGGTGGCGCTCATGCCGCCGTCCGCGACCGCGAAGCTCGAGCTCGAGAGCACCGCGCTGCCGGCGCCCCCG
>DASZXE010000163.1:0-7125 GCA_035546475.1 Kofleriaceae bacterium | reverse complement strand
GCCAGCCAGCGGTCGAGGTCGACGCGCGCGCCGTCGCGCAGCGGCGCCCACACGGAGATGCCGCCGCGCGGCGCCTCGACGTCGACGACGCCGGCGAGGCGGCGGCGCAGCGAGGCGACCAGCGCGTCGCGGCGCTCGAGGTAGACGAGCCGCGTGCGCCGGATGTGGCGCTGGAGCAGGCCGTCGTCGATCAGCTCGGCGACGGCGGCCTCCATCGCGCGGTCGCCCTGGCGATCCATGATCGAGCGGACGGCGGCGAGGCGCGGGATGACGTCGGCGGGCGCGACGATGAAGCCGAGGCGCAGCCCGGGCGCCAGCACCTTCGACAGCGTGCCGAGGTAGACGACGTGGCCGCCGTCGTCGGCGGCGGCGAGCGGCGGCACCGGTCGGCCGTCGTAGTGGAACTCGTGGTCGTAGTCGTCCTCGAGCACGAGCAGGCGGTGGCGCCGCGCGGCGGCGGCGAGCGCCATGCGGCGGGCGGCCGACATCGTCACCGTCGTCGGGTACTGGTGGTGCGGCGTGACGTAGACCGCGCGGACGCGGCGGCGGCGGGCGAGCGCGTCGAGGGCGGCGACGTCGAGGCCCTCGCCGTCGACGGGGATCGGCGCCAGCTCGGCGCCGGCGAAGCGCAGCGCCTCCCACGCGGGCCGGTAGCCGAGCGCCTCGACGGCGACGACATCGCCCGGCTGGACGAGGACGCGCGCGCACAGGTCGAGCGCCATCTGGCTGCCGCGCACGACGAGCACGTGCTCGGCCGAGGCGGGGACGCCGCGCACGGTGCGGACCATCTCGGCGAGCGCGCGGCGGAGGGCGGGGTGGCCTTCTGGCGGGCCGTAGGAGAGCAGGTCGCGGGCGCCGCGGCGCAGCGCGCGCCGCCACGCGCGGACCAGCTCGTCGACGGGGAACAGGCGCGGATCCGGCGTCCCGCTGGCGAGCTGGATCGGCCGGCGGCCGCGCGGGCCGGGCTGGTCGGGCGGCTCGGTGAACCGCGGCGTGACCTGCGGCTGCGGCGCCAGCGCGAAGCCGGCGCGGGCGAGGCCCTTGCGGGTCGGCCGGAGCGTGTCGTCGGGGAGCTGGTCGGCGACGAACGTGCCGCGCGCCGGCTGGGTGACCAGCCAGCCCTGGGCCTCGAGCTCGGCGAGCGCGGCGAGGACGGTGTTGCGGTGGACGCCGAGCTGTCCGGCGAGCGGACGACTGCCCGGCAGCCGCTGCCCTGGCGTCAGCCGGCCGCGGCGGATGTCGTCCATGACCGCGCGGGCGATGGCGAGGAACCGCGGGCCGCCGGCGGCGGGCGCGAGGGTGAGGGACCAGCCCATGCGCCGAGCGTAACGCCGGCGGCGGCGCCGAGCTGCAACTGGTCCAGCGATCATCGCCGAACTGGATCTTCTGGACAGACCAGACCCGCGCCATGGTCGACGCATGCGCCGCACCGAGTTCGAGCTGTCCGCCGCCGACGCCACCGCGCTCGTCGCCGAGCTGCCGGTGGTCCACCTCGCGAGCACGCTCGCCGACGGCACGCCGGTCCTGCGCACGGTCCACCCGGTCGTCGTCGACGGGCGGGTCTGCTTCCACTCGGCGCCGAAGGGCGAGAAGACCGGGCTGGTCGGCCGCCCGGTCGTGCTGTGCGCCGAGGAGTCGGTCGCCACGGTGCCGTCGACGTTCTTCGATCCGGAGAAGGCGTGCCCGGCGACGACCTACTACCGCAGCGTGCAGGTGCACGGCGTGCTCGAGGAGGTCGACGAGCCGGTCCAGAAGGCGCGCGTGCTGCAAGCGCTGATGGAGAAGCTGCAGCCGGAGGGCGGCCACGTGCCGATCACCGCCGGCGATCCGCGCTACCGGCCGGCGGTCCACGGCCTGCTGGTCTGCGCGGTGCGGCCGGAGCGGATCGCGGGCAAGGCGAAGCTGGCGCAGAACCGGTCGCCGCAGCAGGTGAGCGACCTGCTGGCCAGCCTCTGGCGGCGCGGCGCCGACGGCGACCCGCGCGCGCTCGAGCTGGTGCGCGCCGCCAACCCCGACGCGCCGGTGCCGGCCTTCCTCGCCGCGCCGCCGGGCGCGACGCTCCACGCCTGGCTGCCGCCGTCGGCCGCGGACGAGGCCGCCGCGCTGCTCGCCGGCTCGTACTGGAACGACGTCTTCGACCACGCCGACCTCGTCGCCGCGCACCGCGGCAGCACCGCCTGGGTCGGCGCCCGCGACGGCGACGGCCGCCTGATCGGCAGCGCGCGCGCCCTCGCCGACGGCGGCAAGCTCGGCTGGATCTACGACGTCATCGTCGCGCCGGCGTGGCGCGGCCGCGGGCTCGGCCACGCGATCGTGCGGCTGCTGCTCGATCACCCGCGCGTGCGCGGCTGCAAGCGGCTCATGCTCGGCACCCGCGACGCGCAGGCGCTGTACGCCCGCCTCGGCTTCGTCGAACGCGCCGCGCTGCCGCCGCGCGGCTTCACGACGACGGAGATGGTCCTCGTCCGCTGACGCCGCGCGCCTCCCGCGGATCCCGCTCGTGATTTCGTCGGCGCCTACCTGGACGGAAGAGGATCGTCTCGGTGCAGTGATGTGCCTCGTGTCGGCCGCCCGCGCCGACCGCAAGATGGGCCAAGGGTGAGGGACAGGATCCTGGGTCCCAAGTATCAGCCAACCTTGCGGTTTTGGGCGGCACCGCGAAAAACTGGTTCAGAGGGTGAGGGACAGGATCCGGCCAAGGGTGAGGGACATGATCCTGGGTCCCAAACATCAGCCAACCTTGCGGTTTTGGGCGGCACCGCGAAAAACTGGTTCAGCCGCATGGCGGTCGCGAAATTTGGGGGCGAACGCTCGGGCCAAGGGTGAGAGGGTGAGGGACAGGATCCTGGGTCCCAAGCATCAGCCAACCTTACGGTTTTGGGCGGCACCGCGAAAAAAAGCGGGTTCAGCCGCATGGCGGTCGCGAAATTGGGTGAACGCTCGGGCCACGGTCCGGTCCGACGCTTTTTTCGCGGTGCCCCCGGATTGTGGATGGATCTCGAGATGATAGGACCCCGGATCCTGTCCCCCCCGGCGGTCGAGGATTTTTTCGCGGTGCCCCTGGATTGTGGATGGATCTCAAGATGATAGGACCCCGGATCCTGTCCCCGGGGGTATGCTGGGGCATGCGCAAGCCGCTGCCGCGCCTGACCCAGCCCCTCGTTCGTGATCGCCTGGCGGATGGTACGCGGGGCGCGCTGCGGGCGGCGACGTGGGACGAGGCGCTCGACCGCGCGGCCGCCGGCATCCGCGCCAGCGTCGGGGCGCACGGGCCGCGCAGCTTCGGCATCTTCTCCTGCTCGAAGGCGACGAACGAGGTGAACTACATGGCGATGAAGTTCATCCGCGCCACCGTCGGCAGCAACAACATCGATAGCTGCAACCGGACTTGACACGCTCCCAGCGTCGTCGGTCTGGCGACGGTCTTCGGAGCAGGCGGCGGCACCTCCTCGTACCGCGAGGTCGAGGAGACGGACGTCCTCTTCCTGTGGGGCTCGAACGCGCGCGAGACCCACCCGATCTTCTTCCATCACGTGCTGCGCGGGCTGCGCCGCGGCACGCGCCTGTTCGTCGTCGATCCGCGCCGCACGACGTCGGCCGACTGGGCCGACACCTGGGTCGGCCTGCAGGTCGGGACCGACATCGCGCTCGCCAACGGCCTCGCCCACATCATCCTGCGCGACGGCCTCGAGAACCGCGCGTTCATCGGGCGCGCGACCAGCGGCTTCGAGGCGTACCGCGACGACGTGCTGGCGCACTACCCGCCGGACCGCGTCGCCGCGATCACGGGCGTCGACGTCGCCACGCTCGAGAAGATGGCGCACGCGTACGCCCGCGCCGACCGCGCGATGATCTGCTGGACGCTCGGCATCACCGAGCACCACAACGCGGTCGACAACGTGTTCGCGCTGATCAACCTGGCGCTGCTCACCGGCCACGTCGGCCGCTGGGGCTCGGGGCTGAACCCGCTGCGCGGCCAGAACAACGTGCAGGGCGGCGGCGACATGGGCGCCTTGCCCAACAAGCTGACCGGCTTCCAGGACGTCGACGATCCGGTGGCGCGCGCGAAGTTCGAGGCCGCGTGGGGCGTGACGATCCCGCCGGAGCCGGGCTGGCACCTGTCGGACATGTTCAAGGCGATGGAGCGCGGCGAGCTGCGCGCGCTCCACGTGATCGGCGAGAACCCAGCGCGCTCCGAGGCGGAGGGCGGGCGCGCCAACCACCTGCTCGCCGGCCTCGACACGCTGATCGTGCAGGACCTCTTCCTGACCGGCACCGCCGAGCTCGCCGACGTCGTCTTGCCGGCGACCGCCAGCTTCGCCGAGGCGGAGGGCACGGTCACCAACAGCGAGCGGCGCGTGCAGCGGGTGCGCCGCGCGGTGAACCCGCCGGCCGGCGCGCGTGACGACATCGCCATCCTCGCCGAGCTGTCGCGCCGGCTCGGCCGCGACCTCGGCGTTCCGACGGCGCAGGCGCTGTGGGACGAGCTGCGCGCGCTGTCGCCGATGCACGCGGGCATGAGCTACCCGCGGCTCGAGGCGCTGGGCGGGATCCAGTGGCCGTGCCCCGACGAGGCGCACGCCGGCTCGCCGTTCCTGCACGGGCGGCTGTGGGACGAGCCGCGCGGCGGGCCGGCGGCGCCGTTCCACGTCGTCGAGCAGGTGGCGCCGGTCGACGCGCTCGACGATCGCTTCCCGCTGCGGCTGACGACCGGCCGCCGGCTCGAGTCGTTCAACACCGGCGTGCAGTCGCAGAGCTACGCGTCGCCGATCCGGCGCGGCGAGTCGCTCGACATCTCGCCGGCGGACGCGGCGGCGCACGGCGTCGCCGACGGCGAGGTGGTGCGGGTGTCGTCGCGGCGCGGCTCGGTGGAGGTCCCGGTGCGCGTCGATCCGACGCTGCGGCCGGGGCTCGTCTTCATGACGTTCCACTTCCCCGACGAGGTCGACACCAACGTCCTCACGATCGACGCGGTCGATCCGAAGTCGGGCACCGCCGAGTTCAAGGCCGCCGCGGTCCGCATCGATCGCCTCGCGCCGGCCGCCTGACCGCGGAGGTCAGGAGCAGACGCTCGCGCACTCGGTGACCGGCCGGAACGTCGTGTCGCACGACACCTCGCGGCGCGGGAACACCATGCGCGCGCAGTTGTCGCGCGCCGCCTGATCGCCTTCCGGATACATGCAGTCGCCCGTGCGGCCGGTCATCGTGCAGGTCCCGTTCATGCAGGAGTCGGCCGTGCTCGTCTCGTCGGTGTCGAACTCGGCGTCCTCGAGCAGGCAGCTCGCGCACACGGTGGCGACATCGGCGATGCGCGTCTCGCATTGATCGATGCACGACGAGGCGCTGGCGACGCTGCAGATGTCGTAGGCACCGTCCAGCGACGGCTCCTGGATCTGGCAGATCGCCGCGCAGCGGGGATCGGCGTTGGCGAACGGGTCGCCGTCGTCGCCGCCACACGCGGCGACACCGAGGACGAGCGAGGCGAGACCCGCGACGAGCTTGACCATGCCTCGGGCTTACGACGAAACAGCCGCGGCCCGCAATCGCGATGGCCGGGCGGGCGGTCAGTCGACGCGGTGGACGCCGACGGTGGGCTTGCCGGTGGGGGCGATGTCGACGACGAGGAAGTGGCGCGCGATGCCGTCCCAGCGCTCGGGGCGGGCGCCGCCGCCGCCGGAGACGAAGGCGGGGATGCCGGCGTTCTCGAAGGCGAGGTAGGTGTGGATGTGGCCGTAGAGGGTGAGATCGACGTGGCCGGCGGCGAGCTTGTCGAGGAGGCGATCGGCGTCGCGGCGGCTCTTGAACGAGCCGTCGCGGGTGCCGACCGGATCGATCGGCGGGAAGTGGGTGAGCACGACGTGCATGCGATCGCGCGCGGCGTCGAGCCAGCCGTCGAGCTCGGCCTCGACCGCGGGGGAGAGGCCGGCGTCGCCGCTGTCGAGGAACGTGAAGCTGACGCCGCGGAAGGTGAACTGGTAGCTGGCGCGGCCGTAGCGCGCGCGCCACAGCGCCGGATCGCCCCACAGCTCGTGGTTGCCGAGCGTGGCGTAGAACGGGATCGGCAGGGTCGCGAGCTGCTGCTCGGCGAGGTCGTACTCGTCGAGGCGGCCGCGATCGGTGAGATCGCCCATGAACGCGACGAAGCGCGGCGGCGGCGTGACCGTCATGATCTCGCGGAAGACCTCGTCGACGGTGGGCATGCCGGTCTGGATGTCGCCCATGGCGGCGAAGCGGAACGGGCCGGGCGCGGTGTCGGGCGGCGCGAGCGTCAGCGTGTGCCGGCCCGCCGGCAGCTCGACGTCGGCGACGAGCACGGTCGGGCGCGGGCGCGGCGCGGGCGTGAAGGTCAGCGTGGGGCTGGTGAGCACGGCGTCGTCGAGCGCGTTCTCGACCGTGACGCGCCACGGGCCGGCGGCGGCGGCGGTGACGTCGAGCGTGACGTCGATGACCGGCGCGGAGGCCCGGAGCGTCAGCGTGCCGGGGGTGAGCGCGCGGACGACGCCGAGGCCGTCGGTGATGTCGACGGTGAGGCCGGCGGCGGCGGCGTGGCCGATGGTGGCCTCGGCGCGCGCGCGATCGTCGCCGGAGACGTCGTCGCAGGCGGTGACGGCGACGAGGATGATGGCTGCGGCGGCGCCGAGGAGCGATCGCGTGGTGCGGCCCGGCGGCCTGCGCGTGGTCGTGTGCGTGGTCGTGTGCGTGGTCGTGTGCGTGGTGCTCATCGGATCTCCCGGCGGATGGCGACGGTGGTGAGCCACGAGGTGCCGACCTCGAGCTGTGCGGCCGCGACCCAGCCGCGCGCGACGACGACCTCGGCGGTCGCCCCGATGCTGCCGAGGAACCCGGCGGCGCGGCCCGCGGGGAAGCCGCCGGCGAGCTGATCGCGGCGGTGATCGTAGAAGACGCTCACCTCGCCGCGCGCGCCCGGCAGGTAGACGCCCCACGCGAACCGGCTGAGCAGCAGCGCGGCGACGTCGGTGCCGGCGTGGGCGTAGTCGGTCAGCTCGAGGCCGAGGCCCTCGTCGAGCTCGACGAAGGTGCCGGCCACGGCGGCGTCGAGCGACGCGAGGTCGAGGCGGCCGCGTGCCGCCAGCTCGCCGATCGCGAGGGCGAAGCCCTGGTCCG
>DASZXE010000162.1:0-3852 GCA_035546475.1 Kofleriaceae bacterium | reverse complement strand
CACGCCGCCGGGAGCCGCCGGCGCCGAGGCCGGGGCCGGGGCCGCCGCCGGGGCCGGCGAGGGCGTCGTCGCCGCCGCCCGTCCACCCGCCGCCTCGACCTCCGCCTCGTCGAGCTTCGCCGGCGCATCCTCGGCGACGATCTCGAGCGGGAACAGGCGGTGCGCCGCGCGCGCCAGCTCCTGCGCCTCGGCCGACTTGAGCGCCATCTGCGGGTGGTGGAGCAGCCGCGCGATCACCAGCTCCATCGCGCGGCGCACCGCGTGGTCGCGCTCGGCCGCCGGCAGGTCCTTCTTGCCGAGCAGCGCCACCAGCTTCTCGGTCTCCGCCGCCGCGACGCCGGCGAAGTGCCGCCGCAGGGCGAGGATCGTCGGCACCACCTGCTGCGACGCGACCCACGCCTCGAACGGCCCGATCTCCCCCTCGACGATCCGCTCCGCCTCGGCCGCCGCCTGCTTGCGCTGGCCGAGGTTCGCCGACACGACCTTCTCGAGGTCGTCGATGTCGAACGCGTAGACGCCGTCGAGCTTGCCGATCGCCGGGTCCGCGTCGCGCGGCACCGCGATGTCGATGATCATCACCGGCCGCCACCGCCGCGCCTTGGTCACCCGCTTGAACAGCGGCACCGTCAGGATCGGCTCGCGCGAGCCGGTCGAGCTGATCACGACGTCGGCGGTCGCCAGGAGCTGCTCGAGGTCGGCCCACGGCCGCGCCACCGCGTCGAGCTCGCGGGCCAGCGCCGCGGCGCGCTCCGGCGAGCGGTTGGTGATGACCAGCGTCTCGACGCCGGCGCGCCGCAGGTGCCGCGCCGCCAGGGTCGACATCTTGCCGGCGCCGACCACCAGCACGTGCTTGCCCTGCAGGTCCCCGAACACGCGCTCCGCCAGCTCGACCGCCACCGACGACACGTTGGCGGCGCCGCGCGCGATCGTCGTCTCCGACCGCACGCGCTTCGCCACCCCGAACGCGCGCTCGAGGCAGCGGCGCAGGATCGGCCCGGTCGCGCCCGCGTGGCTCGCGACCTGGTACGCGCTCTTGAGCTGGCCGAGGATCTGCGCGTCGCCGACGACGAGCGAGTCGAGCGCCGCCGCCACCCGGAAGACGTGGCGCACCGCGTCCGCGCGCGCGTGGCCGAACAGGACCGGCGCCACCTCGGCGGGCGCGATGCCGCGGCTCTCGGGCAGGAGCCGGCGCACCGCCGCCACCGCCTCGTCGCCGGCGCCGTCGGCGGCCGCGCCGTAGATCTCGACGCGGTTGCAGGTCGACACCAGCATCGCCTCGGCGACCGCGGGATGGCGGCGCAGCGCGGCGAGCACGTTCGTCAGCTCGTGCTCGTCGATGGCGAGGCGCTCGCGGATCGCCACCGGGGCGGTGCGCCACGAGATGCCGACCGCGAAGACCTCCGGCGGCATCAGCCGGTCACCCGCCGCAGGAAGTAGATCGCCAGCACGATCAGCGCCGCGCCGAAGCCGGCGAGCGTGAGCCACGCGGTCTTGCGCCCGCGCCAGCCGAGCGTGGCCCGCGCGGCGAGCAGCCCGGCGTAGGTCAGCCAGGTGATCATCGCCATCGGGTACTCGGGGCGGCCCTTGTCGCTGCCGCGCTGGCTCACCCACAGCATGCCGAGCACCATGGCGACGGTGAAGATCGGGAAGCCGGCCAGCACGAGCCGCTGGCTGCCGCGATCGAGCGCGGCGAGCGGCGCCTGCGGCTGCTTGAAGCTGCGCGCGTCGAACTTCTTGCGCCGCAGGTTGCGGTCCTCGATCAGGTAGATCGCCGACAGCGCCGCCGCCAGCGCGAAGATCGCGACGCCGACGGTCGCCAGCGAGATGTGGATGCGCCCGAGCACGGAGAGGTCGGCCTGCGGGTGGCCGGCCGGCGACAGGCGCGCCGCCGCCAGGATGATCGTCACGATCGGGATGAGGACGACGCCGGCCAGCTCCATCGGCCACCGCCACGACGCCGCCAGGTAGCCGAGCGCGATGATCCAGGCGAGGAAGCCGAGCGACTCGCGCACCGACGCGGCCGGGTGGACGTGGTCGACGCCGCGCCACGAGATGTCGACGCCGTGGGCGATCACGCCGACGACGAGCGCCCAGCGGGCGAGCCGCGCCCACCGGCGGTCGCCGACGACGAAGCCGACGCCCGAGCCGAGCGCGGCGACCGCGTACGCGAACACCGCGAGCCAGAAGGCCGGCGAGGCCTGGACGGACAGCAGCCGGTCACCCATGGTCCCCCGGGGGGCTAGGCCTCCGGCACGCCGACGAACCCGCCGACGACGTCGTAGGCGGTGTCGACGTAGATGACGGAGGAGGCCATGTGATCGGCGCCCATCGCCGCCAGCTCGTCGGTGTCCTTCACCTTGCCGAGCAGGTCGTGCGGATCGCCCTCGCCGCCGGCCACCCGGTCGAAGTAGACGGCCGGGCGGATGTTGAAGGCGCGCGCGGTCTCGGCCAGGACCATGCGATTGCCCTCGACCGAGACCTTGCCCTCGACGGACCAGGACTCGAGCCGGTGGTTGGAGATGAAGAGTCGCGCCACGGAGCCGCGGCGATCATAGGCCCACTTCCCTGCCCGTCCAAGCAGGTTGCCAGCCGGGTGCGGACGGCATATCCAGGGGGAGGCTCGGAGCACGAGCCGAGGAGATGCCGAGATGGCCAGCGATCACGTCAACGTCTTCACCGACACGTCGTTCCCCGCCGAGGTCCTCAAGTCGGAGGCGCCGGTGCTGGTGGACTTCTGGGCGGTCTGGTGCGGCCCCTGCAAGCAGATCGCGCCGATGATCGACGCGATCGCCGACCAGTACGCCGGCAAGCTGAAGGTCGGCAAGGTCGACGTCGACCGGGAGCCGATCGTCGCGCAGCAGCTCCGCGTGACCTCGATCCCGACCCTCGTCCTGTTCAAGGGCGGCAAGGTCGTGTGGCAGCACGTCGGCACGGTCACCCGCCCGAAGCTCGAGGCGGCGCTCGCCCAGCACCTGGCGTGAGGCCCCGAGCGCAGCTCGGGCCGGGGTTGTTCTGTGTGGAGAGCCGTCCCGAGGGCCTGGCCTTCTGGCCCACCCTGTGAGGACCTGAGGGGGCAGGCCGGCGTCGTTTTCGTGAGCCAGTCGGCCGGATTCATGGCTCTCTCGGGGCGTGGCCCCGGCTGCGATCCGCCGCGCGCAGGTGGTCGATGTCACTGCCTCGCTGGCGGTGACGGACGCCGAGCTCGTCGCGCGCGCGCGGGGCGGCGAGTCGTGGGCGGAGGAGATGATCTACCGGCGGCACGTGGCGCGGGTGGCGAGCGTCGCGCGGCGGCTCCTGCGTGACCCGGTCGAGGCGGCCGATGTCGTGCAGGACACCTTCCTCATCGCGTTCTCGCGGCTCGGCACGCTGACGACGCCCGCAGCGCTGGCGGGCTGGCTCGGGCGGATCGCGGTGTCGCGCGTGCAGCGGCGCTGGCGGTGGCGGCGGCTGCGGTTCTGGGCGGTGACGGAGGCCGGCGAGTCGCTGGCGGAGGTGGCCAGCCCGGATCTCGACCCGGCCGAGCGCGCCGAGCTGGCGCTGCTCGACGCGCGCCTGACCGCGCTGCCGCCGAAGCTGCGGGTGCCGTGGATCCTGCGCCACGTCGTCGGCTACTCGCTCGACGAGGTGGCGTCGGCGTGCGACTGCTCGCTGGCGTCGGTGAAGCGGCACCTGACGCGCGCGGAGGCGGCGCTGGCGGCGGCGGCCGCGGAGGTGACCTCGTGAAGGACGCGCGCGCGCCGATCGAGGCGCGGCTCGAGCCGGCGCTCGACGAGGCCGAGGTCGCGCGGATCTGGGAGCGCGTGCGCGAGCGGCAGGCGCTGCGGCGGCGCGGGCACGGGCGGCGGCCGTACG
>DASZXE010000161.1:0-3789 GCA_035546475.1 Kofleriaceae bacterium | reverse complement strand
GGGCGGCAGCCGCGCGAGCAGCGCGTCGCCGGCGGTGGTGGCGCGGGTCGGGATCACGATCGGCGCCGCCGGGTGCGCGCAGCCGCCGACCGCGACCACGGCGACCACGGCCGCGGCGACGCCCCGCGCGACCGTCCGGCGGCCGGACAGCGTCACGGCGCGCGCAGCACGTCGCACAGCGCGCTGACGACGCGCGGCTGATCGGCCTCCGCCGCCGTCGACACCCGCAGGCAGGTCGGCAGCCCCCACGCCGCCATCGGCCGCAGGATGACGCCGGCGCGCAGGAGCTGCTGGTAGAGCGGCGTCGACGGCCGGCCGGTCTCGATCAGCACGAAGTTCGCCAGCGACGGGTACGCGGTGAAGCCGGCCTCGCCGACCGCCGCCCGCACCGCCTCGACGAAGCGGCGGCCGAGCGCCGCCGACCGCCGCACGTGGTCGTCGTCGTCGAGCGCGGCGAGCGCCGCCGCCTGCGCGAGCGAGCCGACGTGGAACGTGCGCCCCACCCGGCCGAGCGCCTCGACGACCGCCGGATCGCCGACGCCGAAGCCGACCCGCAGCCCGGCGAGCCCGTAGATCTTCGAGAAGGTGCGCAGCACGAGCAGGCGCGGCTCGCGGCCGACCAGCGCGCGGCCGTCGACGTGCTCGACCTCCGGCCACGCCGCCGCGTACTCGGCGTACGCCTCGTCGAGGACGAGCAGCGCGCGCGGCGGCAGCGCGTCGAGCACCCGCGCGACCTCGGCCGGCGTCAGCACCGCGCCGGTCGGGTTGTTCGGGCTGGCGAGGATGACCAGCTTGGTCCGCGGGTTCATCGCCGCGCACAGCGCGTCGAGGTCGGGCCCGTACGGCGTCGCCGGCGTCGTGACGAACCGCCGGCCGGCGACCGCCGCCGCCAGCCGGTAGCTGAGGAAGCCGAGCGACGGCGTCAGCACCTCGTCGTCGGGGCCGACCAGCGCGAGCACGAGCTGGTAGAGGAGGTCGTTCGAGCCGGCGCCGAGCACGACCTGGTCGAGGCCGACGTCCCAGCGCGCGGCGAGCGCCTGGCGCAGCCGGTGGCCGGCGGCGTCGGGGTAGAGATGGAGCTGGCCGATCGCCGCCGTGAGCGCCGCCACGGCCTTCGGCGACGGCCCGAGCGGGTTCTCGTTCGACGCGACCTTGATGGCGCCGGTGATGCCGAGCTCGCGCTCGACCTCCTCGATCGGCTTGCCCGGCTGGTAGGCGTCGAGCTGCTTCACGTGCGGCGCGGCCAGCTCGGCGCGCCACGTGACCTGCCACTCCGTGTCGTCGGCTGTCGGTCGCATGCGGTGGCCGGCCAATCTACTATAGTCCGGGAATGCCGTGACGGCCTCGGTCGGTCCTGGCATACACAGCCAGACGATGTCGCGCGCACATCTTCCCCGCCTCGCCCGCCCCGTCCTCCCTTCGCGCGGCCGCCCGGGGCCGGGGACCGTCGCCTGGCTCGCGCTCGCGGTCGTGGCCGGCGTCTTCCTCGTCGCTCACGGCACCGCCTGGGCCGACGGCGCGGGCTCGGCCGCGGGCTCGGCCGCCGGCGCCGCCACCGACGGCACGTTCGACGCGTACCGCTCGCGCGGCTGGCTGTGGGCGTACCTCGGCGCGTTCGGCTTCGGCTTCCTGACGTCGCTGACGCCGTGCGTCTACCCGATGATCCCGATCGTCATCGGCATCTTCGGCGGCCGCGGCGAGAGCGTGTCGCGCGCCCGCGCCTTCCTGCTCGCCACCGTCTACGTCATCGGGATGGGCCTCACCTTCGCGGTCCTCGGCGTCGTCTTCGCGATGATCGGCGCCCGCGCCGGCGCGCTGCTCGCGAACCCGGCGGTCGTCATCCCGATCGTCCTCGTCTACGTCGCGCTCGCGCTGTCGATGTTCGGCCTGTTCGAGCTGCAGCTCCCGAGCGGGCTCCAGCAGAGGCTGTCGGGCGTGTCGGGCCAGGGCATGGGCGGCGCGTTCGCGATGGGCGTGGTCGGCGGCTTCACCGCCGCGCCGTGCACCGGCCCGTTCCTCCTCGGCATGCTCGGCTTCGTCACCCAGACCGGCAACGTCGCGGTCGGGTCGACGCTGCTGTTCACCTACGCGCTCGGCATGGGCGTCCTGTTCTGGGTGCTGGCCGCGTTCGCGGTCGCGCTGCCGAAGAGCGGGCGCTGGATGGAGTGGATGAAGTCGATCGGCGGCATCGCGCTGTTCGCGGCCGCGATCCACTTCCTGCGGCCGATCCTGCCGGTGATCGACCGGCTCGTCCTCGGCGGCACCTGGTTCGGCGTGGTCGCGCTCGCGGTCGCGCTCGCCGGCATCGTCCTCGGCGCGATCCACCTGTCGTTCCACGACGCGCTCGCGGTCAAGCTGCGCAAGGGCGCGGCGGTCGCGCTCACCGTCGTCGGCATCACCGCCGGCGTGAGCTGGCTCCTCCACGTCGACCGCCGGCTGCCGTGGATCCACGGCGACGAGCAGGCCGCCTTCGACCAGGCGCGCCGCGAGGGCAAGGGCGTGATGATCGACTTCTGGGCGTCGTGGTGCCTGCCGTGCAAGGAGTACGAGCACACGTTCGCGAACGCCGAGGTCTACGCGATGATCACGGAGAACTTCGTGCCGCTGCAGTTCGACACCTCGGCGCAGGACGACGCCGCCGACGCGCTGCTCGCGAAGTACCACGCGGGTAACCCGACCGTGATCTTCCTCGACGCCGACCACAAGGAGCTGGGCCGGCTCGGCAAGAAGGTCGGCCCCGCGAAGTTCCTGACCGTGCTGCGCCCCGCCGCCGACGCGATCCGCGCCGCGCGCCAGACCGCCGGCGCCGAGCCCGCGCGGCCGGTGACGCCGGTCGCTACTTCGCCTTGAGCTTGAAGCGCAGGTTGACCATCAGCGCGCCCTGCAGCGACTGGTACTGGTTGTTGTCGTCGTTGGCGACCACGCCCGGCCCGCTCTTGAACATGTAGCCGTACGACACCGGCAGCGTGAAGCCGAGCGACACGACGCGGTTGAAGTTGTAGCCGGCGCCGAACCGCGCCTCGACGAGGAACGCCTTGTCGGTGATCTGCGCGTTGTCGAGCGGCAGCGTGACCTGCTGGCCGGTGCCGAGGCCGAAGCCGACGCCCACGCCGAGCTCGGCGTAGCCCTTCGCGAGCGGCTTCTTCGCGCCGGGGCGCGCGGCCGGCTTCGCGAGATCGATGTCGACGTCGAAGCCGGTCATGAACTGCGTCCAGGTGCCCTTCAGCGAGCCGTCGTTGTACTGGTGGTGCTCGACCCAGGCGTCGACGAAGAGGATCTCGGCGCCGACCAGCGCGCCGTAGGTCGCGCCGCGCGCGCCGTCGAAGAACGCGTGGTCCTTGGCGCCGCCCGCGACGCCCGTGCCGCCGGCCGCGCCGCCGTGCAACTCGGCGCGCAGGCTGAGGACATCGGCGGCGGCCGGCGAGACCGCCCCGAGGGTGAGCGCGGCGAGCGCGGGCAGCACGGCAGCGGGGCGGAGGCTCATGGCGACCAGCATACCCGCGCCGTCGGCGGCATTGCGCGGCGATCGGCGGCCGATGCCGCGCAGATCACGGCGATCGCACATCTCGGCTCGCGGCCGGGGCTTGGGCACGTGTCAGTTGATCACGACGAGCTCGTGGCCGTCGCGGCCGCAGAAGCGGGACGAGAGATCGAAGCGGCGGCGGCAGACGGGGCAGACCTTGGCGAGCACGCCGGTCGGCGCGGCGTCGCGCTCGCGGCGGGTCGCCTGGTACATCGCCTGCGGCACCAGGTCGGCGCCGTCGTGCGGGCAGCGACGCAGGCCGTGCT